>JAHECJ010000178.1 GCA_024641805.1 Desulfococcus sp. | reverse complement strand
CGCTGTAAACCAGAATCTCCCCGCTATAGCTTTTGACAATGCCGTGTACCACCGAAAGCCCCATACCCGTCCCTTCTCCCTTGGGTTTGGTGGTAAAATAGGGATCAAACATTCGTTCCATGGTTAAATTGTCCATGCCGCTGCCGGTATCGCTGATCCCAATTTTAATGTAGACGCCGGGCGGCAGATCCACTTTTCTTAAAAGCTTATCCGGCTTGAACTCGACCTGGGAGAGAGATACATCCAGAATGCCGCCGGATTCCCTCATGGCATAATAAGCATTTGTGCAGAGGTTCATGATGATTTGATGAATTTGGGTCGGATCCGCCAGAACAGATCCGCAATCCGGGCTGATGGTTTGCCTGATTTCGATATTGGCGGGAATGGAGGCCCGAAGAAGTTTTAATGCTTCTTCTATGATGGGTTGAATTTTAAGCGGTCTTCGGTCCTGTTCGGCCTGGCGGCTGAAGGTGAGAATCTGCTTTACCAGTTCTCTGGCCCGGATACCGGCTTTAAAAACCTGATTCATGTTGTAATGCGCAGGATTGTCCTCTGGAAGTCCAAGCAGGGCCATTTCCGTATAACCCAGGATGGCGGAAAGGATATTGTTAAAGTCATGGGCAATGCCGCCGGTCAGTGTGCCGATCGCCTCCATTTTCTGGGCCTGGCGCAATTGTACTTCCATTTTTATTTTTCCGGTGATGTCGCGGGCGATGCCCTGGATGGCATAGGGTTTTCCTCTTTTTAAGATAACAGAGCTTTTTGTTTCTACATCCACAAAGTGCCCATTCTTGTGTTTTAATCTGAATACGGATATCCCCTTTTGCTGGCCGGTTTTCTGAAGCTCCTGGCGGACCTGGTCGGTTTTTGGAAATTGATCCACGCTGATAATGGATCTGAGTTTTAAAGATGAGAGCTCTTTTCTGCTATAGCCCAGCAGAGTAAGCGCCGCTTCATTGGCATCGATAAAATTCCCTTTAAAATCGTGGATAAAGACACAGTCCAGCGACCTGTCAAAAAGGGCCTGATAGCGGTTTTCGCTTTCCAGCATTTTTTCTTCCGCTTGTTTGCGCTCGGAAATATCCCGCGCAATTCCCCGGAAACCGTATTTTTGGCCGTTCGCGTCTTTAATTAATGAAACGGACGTATCCAGCTGGCGCTTTGAGCCGTCTTTTCGGATGACTTCCCAGTCAAACCCTTTATATGCATTTCCTGTGTTAAATACACTATTAAAAGTTTGATAGACTTTTTCGGCATTCTCCGCATCCATAAATTTTCTGTTGTTCATTCCCATTAATTCCGAACGCGGGTAGCCCAGTATTTTACACAATGAATCGTTAAAGAAAGTGAGGTTTCCGGATATATCCACTTCAAAATAGCCGTCTTCAATTTCATCGATAATGGTCCTGTATTTTTTTTCGCTTTCGAGCAAAGCGTTTTCAGCCTGTCGGCGGTTCTTTTCTTCTTTCAGAAGTGTGCGGGTCCGCAAAATATAATAAGAAAAAATTGAAACCACGACCATCAGCAGAACGGCAATAAAGAAAAACCGGTTCCTGAATCCGGTCATGGTGGACAGGACTTCTGTCTCAGGCGTCGCAATAACAATTGACCAGAAGGTGTTGCCTAATTGAATCGGGCAATAGACTGCATGCTTTGTAACAGTCTCGCTGCTTTTGACGCGGATTTTGTCGTAAGTGTAGGTTGCTATCCCTTGTCTCCCTTTGATCATTTCTGTTGCCATTGCAATGACCGATGGGAATCCGCCGGAAGTTTCAAAAACCGATTTCCCGATATGGTCGGGTACCGGACAGTATAATTCGACCCCCTTTTGACTGATCACCCATGCATAGCCTCCTTCTCCGAGTCGGATGTTTTTCAGGAATTCTTCTGCCAGGTGGTTAAAAGGGAGCAGAACGCTTATGGACCCATTGAACTGACCATCATCAAATACCGGGACATGGCAGGCGATTGCCTGAAACCCTTGTACCGCTTGAAAAACATCGCTGATCACTGATTTTTTTGTGTCAATGAGGGTGCGGATATGTTTTTGGTAGGAAATGTTCGCGCCGATGGCCTTTTCATTAAAAGGGACGGTATACAGGATATGGCCATCCGCGCTGACCCGTGTGATCGCGCGGATTTCATCTGCATGGTTTTTATAAAATGATTCAAGCAGTTCTTTTCCCTGCGTGTTTAAAGAAGAGATATAACTGATCCCGGAAAGGTAGGAAAGATCAAGCAGGTAATAGCGGAAATATTTTTCAATGCTTTGCGCCGCCTGTTTTGCCAGAATCATTTGCTGGGTATTGAATTCCTTTATAGTTTTCTTTTTTACGGAGTCATAAACGGAATATAAAATGGATCCACATAAAAGGATCATGATGGAAAGCAAAATGTAAATTTTTTTTATCCGCATAACGCCCTTTGGAGTGGCCGTTGAATTTAAGTTCACATTTTTAAACACTATACAGGATAATGAGGACTGTTTAAAGCATACTTTTTTATAGTGAGAAAGAAGTGCATCGACGCTTGATAACTGGCGGGATTAAATGATAGATGAAATTGGTTTTTTAAATTAACAGGGGAGAGAGTCTTCCGGCTATGGGGTAGGGTATTGCAGGAGGGATGGCCTCTGGTTTGCCCAATGATATCGGGTGGGACGGAATTTTTATGGCCGGCATGCCATCTTTAATCGGGATCGGCACCAAAGATGATGATTAAAATTATGAATTTTTCAAGTATCGCTGAATTTCCATGGCATGACCCGGAAGGTCGCACATTTTTGAAACTTAAAACAAACGAATGCCCGTAATCTATATAAAAATAATTTTTTAAAGAAATAAAATGCTCAAGTTAGGTTACAATACCTGATTGGATCGGCCCGCTTCCCGACCGGCATATTCCAGTTTTTTAATTTCGCGGGATTCTTCTGCGTTCTTCAACCCAGTCAACTCTCTTCTCCGTGTCAGATTTAAGATGGTCCAAAGTTTCTTTAAGCATGGTTTCAGTCATGATGTTGCCGGCCTTGTAGGTAAATACGGAACCGGCTTCACCCGCATGATAAAAAATAAGATCTTTCTCAAGTTTATAGCCTTTCATGCTCAATCCCTCCTTTCATGGGTAAAAAATTAATCTGTTAAATCAGGGAACAGGCGTCCATTCTCAAAGCGCAAAACAAATACGTTTTCGCTTGAAAGGTGACGGCAATGACAAGAAACGGATCGCGGAAAATGGATATGAAAAGTTTCAGCATTTGTGATAAAATTATAGATGCAAAGATGATTTTATGTCAATATAATATTATCGATTTTAACAGGGTATTTTATTGTAACTAAATGTAATTAAAATAAAAATGTTTTTGACAGGTACAAAAAACTTCTGAAAAATCGAACCAGTGCCTTGCCGGATACAAGACACGGCAGGCAATATGAAAAGCAATCCAACCGGATTCCCCAGGATAAAGGGGAAAACAGCCCAGTAAAAGTATCATCATGACTGATTTCTGGAATAAACACTTCTATCATTACCTTGAGATGGCGTTTCGAACCGACCGGTGTGAAATAGTAACAAAATCAGATAGCTATTGGAAAAATACGGGTGAGTGCGGCGATACGATTGAAATATTTTTAACCATGAATAATGACCGGATTTAATGGGTTTCGTTTGCCACTGACGGGTGCATGAATACCCGTGCCTGTGCCAACACGGTCTCCGAAATGGCTGAAAAAAAGAATTTGGAAGATGCCTGGAAGATCACGATGGAAGATGTGATCTCCTGCCTGGAAACTCTGCCGGAAGAATCGTTTCATTGCGCCGAGTTAGCGGTCGGCGCGCTCTATCTGGCTTTAACCAATGCCCGGATGAATCAAAGAGATTCATGGAAAAAACCCTACTAAAAACAACATTGATGAAACCGTAAAAAAAATCAAACCGAACGTCGAAGGGGTTTATCGCGCTATTACCTATAGGGGTGAAAGATTATTCCAGGAATAATTTTTCGTTTTCTTGGTTTTATTTTAAAAATTGCAGTAAAAGCGTCTAAAAAAGACCATCTATATTGGAGTCATCCAGAATAAAAGAGGACCCGCTCTCTTCATCATCCGTAATCGAGGCCCGCATGCCGCCTACCAGGAAGCCGGTTTTTTTTTCATAATACCATTCCCCGCGCATAGCCCCCTGGCCCATACTCGCCTTGACCACCCCGACTTTCCAGCCGTTCCATTCCCTGATTTCCTGAATCGTATCGCCATGGGCATTGCCGCCTTTTTTTACCGAAGACGGCGGCACCCAGACCGGCCCGAGACTTCCAGCCTCGTAATCGGTTCCGCTCTTGGTTTTCAGATATTTATCGACGATTTTTTGGTTGCCGACGGTGGACGGGTCGGAGAAACCGTCTTCCGCGACCCCGACCGTCAGTATGGCATAAAATTTGTCTGCATTGATTTGGGAAAATTTCACACGAATCACAGATCCGTCAAAATCATAGCTCAGGAAAAGACCGTCCGAAAGCGGCGCCTGGTCACCGGAGGAGCAGCCGCTGAGAAATGCGGTTAACAGGATCATTACGGCAATATGCGTAACGCTTTTCGGCACGTATCGGTTTTCGTGATGTTCTTTCATAGTTTTTCCCTTTAGAAAATAGGAAGTGCGTATTTAGAACAAATTTTTTCTTTGATTCATTTTGCGATTCCATTTATTCTAAAGTAAAATTTTCAATGTTTAAAGATAAATATCCGGATGGCGGCGTGAATTATAAAAACAATATTACCCTCATCGGCATGCCCGGAGCCGGAAAAAGTACGATCGGCATCATCCTGGCAAAGTTCCTGTCATTCGGGTTCATTGATACGGATGTACTGATTCAGATCAATCAGCAGAAATCGCTGCAACAGATTATGGATGAAAGCGGTTACCTTAATTTAAGAAACGTTGAGGAAAACGAAATTCTGAAACTCAACATCGGCAACCACGTCATCGCCACCGGCGGCAGCGCGGTTTACAGTGAAAAAGCCATGCGGCATCTTCAGGGAATCTCAATGGTTATTTTTCTGAGGGTGGAATTTGCCGCACTGAAAAAAAGAATTCATAATTTTCAAACCCGGGGGATTGCCAAATCCGCTACCCAATCCTTTCGGGACCTGTATGATGAGCGTCAGGTGCTGTATAGAAAATATGGCGAAATCATCATCGATTGCGACACGATGGATCAGGAAGAAATTGCACAAATCATATCCGGGAAATTTCTGGAGATGAACCGGCCTTTGGCTTAGATTTTAAATTCAGCGATTAAATAAATGGAAAGGCTGTGGTATAGTCCCACAACTTTAGGTCGCGGGTGCAAAAAATCGAATTTCGTTAATTAGAAATTAGAACAAGGGTGTATGAAAAGAATCATTGCAACTGTTGGAATGGTTGTTTTTCTTTTTTTTGCGCCGGCTTATGGCGGCCAGGAAGATCCTGCCGGCGAAACCGGTAATGTGCTGTCCGGCCTAGGAATAGAAGTCGTCCAGCAAGATGATATGACGGTTTTTACAATCAGCGGTGTTCCCCGTGAAGCCAGGGACACTCCCATTGCCTCATATTTAACCCGATATTATTTTGAAAAAGGCGGTTTCAGGGAAGTGGT
>JAHECJ010000177.1:3941-5631 GCA_024641805.1 Desulfococcus sp. | reverse complement strand
TGACGGCCCGGGCGGAAGGATGCTGTTTGAGGAATTTTTCAGAGCAGATCACGGCTGCCGCGGCGCCGTCGCCCACCGGGGAGCACATCCCGCGGGTCAGCGGAAAGGCGACTTCATAATCTGAAAGAACCTGTTCCACGGTCTGTGGGAAGGTGTATTGCGCCAGAGGGTTTAAGGTTGAGTTGTTATGGGCTTTGGCGGCAATCACAGCCAGTTGCCGCTGGGTGCTGCCGAATTTTTTCATGTGTTCCCGAGCCCCATGCGCATAAAAATCCATGAAAACGGAATGACCGCCTTTTTTTTCCTTTTTTTCTCCGGTCCCGGGTGAATCAGCGGCCTTTTTCGTGAGTTTCTTTTTCATGGATTCGATGTATTTTGTCGTGATCTCCACATCGGTGCCGGACAAAAAACCTTTCATCATCAACGCTCTATCTTCGCTGTAGACTTTTTCAGCACCGATGGCAAGAACACAATCATAAAGTCCTGCTTTTATGGCTGTCCATGCCCCATGAAGGGCTGTGCTGGCACTGGCACAGGCGTTTTCCACATTGGTAACGGGGATTTTATCAAGCCCGCTTGCGGACAATGCCACCTGGCCGCGGATGCAGTGCTGGAAATCCGTCATTCCCCATCCGGTATTCGAAAACCAGGCCGCTTCAATATCTTTTCTTTCCAGGCCGCAGTCTTTCAATACCTGCCGGAGCGCTTCGGCGGTGAGGCATTTGATGCTGCGGTCCAGGTATTTCCCGAACTTGTTCATGGTGACGCCGATAATATAGACTTGGTCGCTCATACGTTGCTCCTTTTTGATAGCTTCGCAAAAGTTAAGGTCCGTGAGCTGGAGAGTAGAATTTATAATTCAACCGATGGAGACGGAGATGAGGGAGAAGAGGATAAGTAAGTATTTACTTACCAGTAAAAAAATTCAAATTCAACTGAAATTTTCTTTTGGTGAAGTCGTTCAATATGGATGTCATGAAATATTTTGCCCCCGGTTTTGCAAGCATCGGGACAGGCAGAAAACCTGCCAAAACGTCGGGCCATGCGCTTGCATGATTAATTGACCCTCATATCAAGTAAAATATGGATTTCATATTCCATATCAGTTAGTATAGATGCTGCGCGATAACTGGCCGCATAGAACTATTCTATTTAATTTTCAAGTAGTTAATAAAACTTTGAACGCAGGTTTGCCAGGAGATGATGACAACTAAATATTTTTTATCAGAGATTCAAACAGAACTGCGCCGGCTGTCGGACAAAGAAATCGCCGAACACTCCCAGCGTTTTTTTAAAACCGGTAAGGGGCAATACGGGGAAGGGGACGTATTTCTGGGTATCCGCGTTCCGGTACTCCGCCAGACGGCAAAAAAATATATATCCGCGCCGTTTAGCGTATGCCAGGGGCTGCTGAAATCAGAGTATCATGAGGAACGGCTCTTTGCCTTAATTATGCTGGTCAATGATTATAAAAAAGCCGACCCGGCCGGCAAGGAACAGATTTATCATTTTTATCTCGACAATACACGGTATGTGAACAACTGGGACCTGGTGGACCTGTCGGCCCAGTATATCGTCGGCACCTGGCTACTGGATCACCCGCGCAAGGTCCTCGATCGGTTAGCAAGATCATCGAGCCTGTGGGAACGCCGGATCGCCGTCCTGGCGACCTTCGCCTTCATTCGCCACG
>JAHECJ010000177.1:0-3931 GCA_024641805.1 Desulfococcus sp. | reverse complement strand
GGACAAAAAAAAGCTGTATCAGCTGGCCGAATCGGAAGATTTATGGGAGAGGCGCATTGCCATCATTTCCACCCTGGATTTTATCCGGCACAACGAATTTTCAGACGCACTGGCCGTTTCGGAAATCCTGTTGTCTGATGCACAGGACCTGATCCACAAAGCAGTCGGCTGGATGCTTCGGGAAATCGGTAAACGGGATTTAGAAGCCGAAGAAGGGTTTTTGAAAAAGCATTATCCAAAAATGCCGCGAACCATGCTGCGATATGCCATTGAAAAATTTGATGAAGAAAAACGGAAAAGCTATCTGCTGGGCCGAGTATAAGTGTTACTGGAGGTTATTCCATGAGCAAAACCCTTGCAATTTATAACAGATTGTCGAAACTGCCTTATGGCAATCGGATTTTTACCCGCGCATTGACGCTGAAAACACCTTATTTTTCGACCATTCATCCTTTGATCACCGATGTCCGCCCCGGGTTTTGCGTTACTGAGATGAAGGACCGGCATTCAATCCGGAATCATTTGTCCACCATTCATGCGGGGGCATTGTGCAACCTGTGTGAACTCACGGGCGGACTGGCGGTGGAAGTTTCAGTCCCTTCCGAACTGCGATGGATCCCTAAGGAAATGACAGTCAAATACATCAAAAAAGCGAAAGGCAAGCTGACCGGCATCTGCTCCTTTGATCCGGCCATACTGAAGCCAGGGGATGTGGCCGTTCCCCTCGAAATAAAAGATACGTCCGGCGATGTGGTGCTGGCGGCAACAATTATGTTTTATCTGAGCAAACGGTGATGTAATCATTGCGATGATTGATTTCAGGCGTGATGGTTTCTCTTTGGCAATGAGGCGCATGTGAAATTTGAAAAATACACAACGGTTTTTTGGGTCATCCTTTTGGTCGTACTGATCCCTTTGCATTCGATTGGCGCGGAAAGCCTTTCAGAAGATAAGCGGCGGGTCGATTTCGGCCTTCAGGTTCAGGATTACAAATGGGCGGAATACGATTATCACGGTAATAAGCTTTTGGAGGAATCCGGAAATCGTTACGGTTTAACCTGTGATTTTGAGTTCATAAAAAATATTATCAGCTGGCGGTTCGGCGGTAATTTCTTTTTGGGGGAGGTGGATTATGACGGACAGACATGGACGGGTTTGCCGGTAAAAACCGATGTGCTTTATGCCGGCACGAAAATATACGGCGATATTGTCCCGGGTTACCGGCTTAACTGCGGCCTGTGGCTGAAGTCATTTATCGGATTGGGCGGCGAGTTCTGGCTCAGGGATCTGAATGATACGAAAACCGATGCCGGTGATCCGGTGCAGGGATCCCGGGAGTGGTGGGGAAGCCTGTACGGTCGAATGGGGCTCGGCGCTGAATATCCGGTTACTGAAAATATCCGGATATTCTCGGAAGCGGGGGTGAAGCTGCCCGTTTATGCCCGTAATGAGGCGAATTTTTTTGTGTCCGGCAATCCCAGCGTAGGTCTTGAACCGAAACAGGACTTTTCCGGATTCGGTAACCTCGGGCTTCGCTGGAAACAATGGGGAGCAAAAGTTTCCTATGATTCTCTGCGTTTTGACCGGTCGGATGCGGTGTCGTCGGGCATGTACGACCTGTATCAGCCTGAATCCAAGTCGGATGTTTACAGCATCGAAGTGTTCTGGTCAAAAGGCTTTTAATTGCCTGCAAGCCGGAGCATCTCAGGAACTTCGTTATTCAGCCATCGAGGTAGAAAAAACTACATCTTCAGGCTGAAATGCCTTGTTCCTGAACCGCTCCGGCTTACAGGAAAATTGGCACAGAATGTCGCAATCAAAGATATCCGTTTTATGCGTTTGTCGCTTCTTTGGCGTAGACCTCTAAAAGGTCTTTGCTTTTCGGGTTGGCGTCGATCATTGGATACAGATCCGTCATCTCGCGTTTGGCGTGAGTTTTTAGATCATCGATAAACAGTCTGATTTTTTCAATCAATTCATTGGTCAGCTTTTGACGATTGACTTTCAAGGCATTGAGTTCGGATTTCAGCAGTTGAAGCTGGTTTTCGAGAATACCGTGTTCTTTCTGAAGGGTCATGACCATTAATATATTGCCGTATTTCGCTTCGCCAACGATCGATGCCGGAAAAATGACAACTTCTTCAAACCGGAAATGCTGCAGCAGGTCTTTTTCCAGAAAATCAAAAAAAGACGCAATCCCTTTGAAAAATTCCTTGTCCTGGTTTTTTAAGCTTTTGTTGAATGTTACGACATAGTCCGTGATGATTTTATGCTCTTTGGCGATCTTTGCCACCATGTTGTTCACATTATATATTTCATTCATTTTAATATCCTTTTGAGATTTTTAAAGAGGATATGGGATCGCGGCATTTTGGCTTTACTGCCGGGTCAGGTTTTTTATGATATCCAGCAGCGGCGTCTTCAGCTGCCGCCATTTGGGGCTGATGGCTTTTCCTTTATACCATTCAAACTCCACGGCAACAAACTGTTCCGGGATGATATTTTCGGAATGGGCCCCATACATAATCAGCGGATAATATTCGACCCAGAACATGCGGTGGGGATCGATATTAAAATCTTCGGTCACCTTGGTTGCAATATGTCCTGCACAGCTTCGGACGGTCATTTTACTGTCCGGCACATCAGACACAATGACGACATAAGGTCTTAAAAAAGATATGTCTTTATCCTGTCCCTGGGACCGGTCGTAGATGCGGAGCCGGCATTTTCCGCTGGCCAGCTGAAGCTTGCCGCCCCAGCCCTCCCATGCATATGTTGAATCATAGATCGGCATATTGAGATTTCCAGTTTTAAGCATATCAAAGGTTTACAGATTAATGTAAGTGTTCTCCGGCAGCGGGTCAAGTCGTAATCGGATTTTTGTGGTCGTGCATGATATTTAAATAAATTTATACTTGTTTTGACCGGTCCCTTGACTTATTAATCCGTTATTATTTTATTGGTTTTACAGAAACCGTTTTGAAAGGATCAATTTATGAACTCCGTTGCTTTAAATGAAACGGGCGAAAAAATTTATATTGATGACAAGGAAATTACCCTGGTCGGGACAGCCCATGTGTCCAGGGAAAGTGTTGAACTGGTGGCGTCGGTGATCAGCGAGGAGCAGCCGGACACGGTGTGTGTGGAGCTTTGCCCGTCGCGATTCCAGTCCATTAAAAAGAAAGACCAGTGGCTGGAAATGGATATCATCAAAGTGATCAGGGAGAAAAAGTCGTTTCTTCTGCTGTCGAACCTGATGCTGGCCTCATTTCAAAAACGGATCGGGGACAAGCTCGGGGTAAAGCCCGGCGAGGAAATGATCCGGGCCATTGATACCGCGGAATCGACCGGGGCGGAAATCTGCCTGGCGGACCGGGACATTACCATCACCCTTTCACGCACGTGGCGGAGCACCGGGTTCTGGAGCAAAATGAAAATTCTGTTTCAGCTCATGCTGTCCATGGGCGGAGTCGACGAAATCGACGAAAAAGACATTGAGGCGATGAAACAGGCGGATATGCTGGAATCCATTTTGTCGGAAGTGGAAAAATCACACCCGGTGTTGCGGGAAATCCTCATCGACGAGCGTGACCGGTATCTTGCCCAGAAGATCAAGACGGCACCCGGCAAAAAAATCGTGGCCGTCGTCGGGGCAGGGCATGTCCCAGGTATCCGCAAATACATTAAAGACGATATTAATATCAAGGATCTTGAAACGCTTCCTCCCAAAGGCAGATTTTCCGGCGTATTGAAGTGGCTGATTCCCGCGGCCATTGTTTGTCTGATCATATACGGCTTTTTCCGGGGCGGGGCAGAGGTGGGCACGGATATGATTGTCTGGTGGGTGGCGGTGAACGGGATTTTTGCCGGCATCGGGGCCATTATCGCGTTCGGTCATCCCCTGACCATTCTTTCCGGCGTTTGTGCGGCC
>JAHECJ010000176.1 GCA_024641805.1 Desulfococcus sp. | reverse complement strand
GGAGAAGATTGTTAACCGATGTGGCCCGCAGCTGAAACTTAATTTTGTCGGTTGCTGAAATGTCCGGAATCCCTACAGGTACTTCGCAATCCATCCCAAATACCTTGTTACCGTATAAGGTACTTTCAGGGGTTTTTGAAAAAAGATTTTTGGCAGGTTCGCCCGGGGCTTGATGATAATAAAGAGATGCCATTTTTTGCCCGTAGTCCATCATCCAAGGCACGTAAACGGACTCCAGAAAGTCGGCGCCGTTTTTTTCATTATCCTTCAGCACCGCAATCATCTCTATGTCCATGCCCTTGTCATTAAAAGACATTCCGCCGGCCGTTTCACCGGTAAAGTGGGATGCCAGGCTTTCAAGGCCGGCCAGGTCAAACCCTATTTTTTTGTAGAACGCGCCAAACATTCTATCTAAAAAAGCCATCATGCCTTTAACGTCATAACTAACTGATTTAAAATTGATATTGTATCGAGGCATGTATTTTCCCAGGCGGCTGAACCGGCTCTCCGCACTGCGGGTAAAAAGTTTAGAAAGATCTGTTCCATTGAGTGCCTGGGCATCGGAAAAAATAACCAGGTCAGGCCCGGCGACATCCATCCCGATTGAAATTGTTTCGAGCTGTTTGGCGGTATTGATCAGACTTTTTAGTAATTGATTGATATCACTGGCGTTGAGATCATTGGCGGTGGTTGCCTGAGTTCCCAGTTGGCTTTCAAATTCCAGCAGCATTTTTTGGATTTGACTGTCGGCCTTGTTCAGCAACTGGCTGGCGGCAACTTCTATGCTCACCATTCCGTCCGTCGGGGTCCGCGAGGCTTCGGCAAGGTCAAGGGCCATTTGATCGCTTACGGTAGCACCCTCGGTCGGGGGGAGGGAGACAAGGTAATGATCAATTTTTCCTATGGCATTATAGGAAAGGTGAAAATCTTCATTCTGGCGGGTATAAGGAACCAGCGCTACCATCACCGGTTTTTCATTGGCGGCCATGTTTTTAAAGTCTATCCCGATGACAATGGACCGGGCCGGGTCAATCCAGTCCGTTCCAAATAATGCGGACCGGAGAATGGACGACGGGGCGGAATTCGGCTGATCAATATCCGTTGCCGCCATGCTGTCGATCGTACGGATCGCCTGATTCAGGCGGCTGATCTTGATAACGATGTCCGGCCGGGTTGCGGCGCTTTCAGCGGCATGGACCGAAATACCGGCAGCCAGAATAAAAAAAGCAATCAAAAAGGCGGATAGGGCGGAATGTCGATTCATTATCTTCTCCTCGGGTTGTGCGATAAGTTGGTCTGTGACGGGGAATAATCTAAAACATTGAAATTTTAAAGTTTATCAGAATAAAAGTCAATCTGTTTGAAAAGATCAATGCCTTTATTTGCGATTTTTTGTATCGGGTGGGTGCATTGTCCGACTTAAGTTATTAAGGATGCCTTTAACAGCCTTATAAATAACTGAAAGAAATTTGAAAACAGTTTTCCTCCTTTCTTTTTTTGTTTGCTTTCATTATTTATAATAACATATTGCCAAACTTGAAAAGCGGTTTGATTGGGTCTGATGATGAAATGCGGTAAATGTCAAATATCGGTGAAGCCATATTTCACGTATTGCCCGAACTGCGGCGCAAGGCTCCGGATAGGCGAATTCCATTTTAATTATTCGATTTTGTTTATAATAGCGTTTTTTCTGGTTTGCGCATCCGGCATTTACGAGGTTTTTTTTAAAACCGATCCGAAATCGGTTCCGGGTCTGAATTCCAGTAAAAATTCAACTGCCCGCGCGAATCCATTTAAAGGGGATTCCCTGTTTCCCCGGATTCTGTTTTCGTCCCCGCAGGTCCAGTCCCCGGCAGTGAGCATAACTGCCGGTCGTGTCGCCATGTATGATATTGCCGGAACCAAAATTGCCGAAATCGCAACCGCGGTTTCGGAAAGCGGCTGGGTCGCCATCCCCGCGCATTTGTGTGTCGGGGGGTATCGATGGGTTTTTCATTCCGCGACCGGAGAAGACCTGGAAATTTTTGGGGGAATTGTCGGGGATCATGATGATATCGGTATATGGCAGTTTAAGAATTCAAGCCGGATATCCGGGCCGCCGATATTTCCCGCGAACCCGGACGTCCCGATGACCTGGATGTCCATTGTTTCGGAAAGGAGCGCTGAATTGACCGCTCCGCCGATTCTTTCAGAGCAGCAGAATTTTTATCACGTGTCCCTGGATGATTCCATGAATGAGCCGGGAGTTCTGATCCAGGATCAGAAAATTGTGGGCTGGACATTCGGCGATTTGACCGGTGGCGGGTATCTCTGGAAAGGGCCGGATGAAAAAAATCTGGTGTATGAATTAAGCGTTTATGATTTCTACCGCCTGACATTTGAAAACAGCCGGGAAGAGCAATTCATCATAGGATATTCCCAAAAAGAACTGAGCCCGCTGAAGCAGCTGGAGACATTTGCAGGCGGATTTCGCCTGGAACCGATGCTGTTTGATGATAATACCCCGGCCCATCTGAAATCACCGGCGGTGATTGCCAAAATGCGTTTGCTGATGTCTCAAATCATTGACCAGGGGAATCTCTATGGCATTGGACCCATCTGTGACAGCCGGGTTTTATCCGCGGCCGGGGACGTGTCGTTTTTAATGGATGTGATGAAGTTTGACGATCAGGTCCGCGGCCCGGAGTATTCCATTGATATTATTGAGGACGTGCTTGCCAATCCCGGAAATTTCAATGAAAGCCAGGAATATCAGATCCGGGAGTTCCAGAAAGACTTATACCGGAGATGGCTGACACTCCTGATCAATGACGGGAATTATTCAAAAGGCCTGGAAGTGTATCATCGGGCCACGAATTTTTTTACGGATGATCCTGAAATCCATCTGCTGGGCGTCAAGCTGGCGCTGGTTTTTAATGATTGGCAGACGGCGGAAGAAATACTTTATTCGCACCGGTTTCCGATCGATTTAACCGACCAGGTCAGAACCCTGGAGGGTCAAATCAAGGAATTGAAATTCCAGGAAAATAAAATTGTGGTCCGGTTTTCGCCGGGATCCGGACGGATTTCTGCTTCAGGAATGATAAATAATCAGTTAAGCCAGAAATTTGTTATCGACACAGGCGCATCAATGGTCACCATTCCCGCGGCGGCCGCAAAAAAACTGGGCATCCAAATCGATGGTTCGACCCCGGTCCGGGAACTGGTCACTGCCGGCGGCATGATCGCGGCGCCGGAAGTTATTCTGGATTCAATCCAGCTTGAGGGGTGGACCGAATATAATGTCACGGCATATGTTGTGGACATGCCGGATCAATCCGAATCCGGTTTCGGCCTTTTGGGTTTAAATTATTTAAAGCGTTTCCGGATGGATTTGAATACAAAAGCAGGGGTGCTTACATTAGCTCCCAGATAATTTGTCTGAAGGAGAAAAAGATCATGTCTGATTTTAAGGGATTTTTACCGGAGACCGTGGCGTTTTTCGACTCGCTTGAGAAAAATAATACCCGGCAGTGGTTTGAAGCGCACAAACCGGATTATGAAAATTATGTAAGAAATCCGTCCATTGACTTTGTGCCGGCCATGGGAGAAGCGCTCAGGCAAATCGCGCCCGGCATACACGCGGTGCCGAAGGTCAACCAGAGTCTTTTCAGAATCAACCGGGATACCCGCTTTTCCACGGATAAAAGTCCGTATAAAACCAATGTGGGAATCCTTTTCTGGGAAGGCCGGGGAAAACGGATGGAATGCCCGGGATTCTATTTTCATATGGCACCGGACCATCTGATGCTCGGCGCGGGATTGTATTGTTTTGCCAAACCACACTTTGACCCTTTCCGGGATGCGGTGGTGGATAAGAAACAGGGCGCGGCTTTACGGAAAGCCGTTCAGCAGGTTTCGAAACAAGGGTATTCCATCGGGGAAAAACAGTATAAGCGCGTTCCCAGAGGATATGATCCGGATCATGAAAATGCCGAATTTCTGATGTTCGGGGGGTTGGCCGCCATGTGGACGGGGAAGATTCCGGATGCTTTCTTCTCAAAGGATATTATTGATTTTTCATTTGGCCATTTTAAAAAAATGGCCCCCATCCATGAATGGTTAAAGGAGAATCTGGGGTAACCGGATGATCGGGCTCACGGGATATACGTCTTATATGATCGGCTTTCTGCCGGCAGTCGGGTGCGGTTAATCCGGCTGTCTGTTTTTTTAATATGCTTCGGGTGACAAAACAAATTCAATGATTAACTTCTTATTAAGAAAGGTGTTGAAGTCGAATTTTTTTTCGTTAAACCCTTTCAATCCCGACCCCTGTTCAGCCCCCTCTGGACAGGGGTTTTCTTTTTTTTCTGGGTCAGATATAAATAGCGGAAGTATTCTGGCTCGGTAAGTTCAAAAAGTCCGTCTTTATCAAATATGTGGCAGTAAATATCCATACAGGGAGCAAAAGTCATGATTAAAACACGAATCACAGATTTTTTTGGCGTCAAATATCCAATTATTCAGGGTGGTTTGATGTGGATTGCCCGGGCCGAACTGACCGCGGCGGTGGCCAATGCCGGCGGCATGGGGTTTATGACCGCCCTGACGTATCCGGACCCCGAGGGACTGCGTGCTGAAATCCGGAAATGCCGTAACATGACGGACAAGCCGTTCGGTATCAACCTGACGTTTCTGCCAACCCTGACGCCGCCTGACTACCCGGGGTATATCCGGGTATGCGTCGAAGAAGGGATCGAATTCATTGAAACCGCGGGTAGAAACCCGGAGCCGTATATGGATCAGATCAAATCCGGGGGCATCAAAGTGTTACATAAATGCACGTCGGTACGCCATGCAATGAAAGCCGCACAAATCGGGTGTGATGCCATCGGCATTGACGGTTTTGAAGCGGCCGGCCACCCCGGAGAAGACGATGTGACTTCCCTGATTCTCGTTCCCCTGACGCGAGATGCCGTTGATTTGCCGATGATCGCATCCGGCGGGTTTGCCGACGGTCGGGGACTGGCCGCGGCGCTGTGCCTGGGGGCGGATGGAATCAACATGGGCACCCGGTTTGTTGCCACCCGGGAAGCGCCGGTGCACCGTAATGTGAAGCAGGCCTTGATTGAACGGAATGAAAGGGATACCCGCCTGATCATGCGGACACTCCGAAACACCGAACGGGTAATGAGCAATACCGCGGTGGAAAAAGTGCTGGAGATTGAGCGCCGGGCCGGTGAAACGCGGATCGATGATTTGATCCCTTACGTCGCCGGCCGGGTGGGGAAAGGAATGCTTGAAGAAGGGGATATGGAAACAGGAACCCTGGCAGCCGGTCAGTGCATGGGCCTGATCCGCGATATCCCGACCTGTAAAGACCTGCTGGACCGGATGATGGCCCAGACAGAAAGCATTTTGAAGGAGAAATATTCACAATTAAGTTAATTTCTCTGCGTTTTCCGAAATTCCAGAACCCGCGGGTCCATGAATTTTCGCCACAACGGGGGGATTGCCGCCAGCAGGATCATCCCCGCATAACCGGTTGGAAGTTGCGGGCTTTCATCATAATGGCGGAGAAGCTGATAGCGGCGTCCGGGTTTGTAGTGATGATCTGAATGGCGCTGCAGGTTAAACAGAAAACGGTTGGTCAG
>JAHECJ010000175.1 GCA_024641805.1 Desulfococcus sp. | reverse complement strand
ATTTTCAAAATTTCCGTCAACCGCAGCCTTGAGCCGGATAAAGGACGCCGATTTTTCCTCAAACACCAGCTGCCTGATCACCATCAGGGAATCCGTCACATCGGCCAAGCCGATATTGGATGTCCCGGAAGTATTATATCTGGCGCCGCCTTGGGTGACATCAATTGCTTTTTCAATTGATCCGGTCATCATGGCGGAAAGCAGCGGCGTAGGCCTGTAAGCTACATGGGCTTCGGCCAGCAGGTTATTAAATTCTGCCGCCTGCCGGATTAAATATTCTGTCTGTATCGCATAGGCGTTGAAAAAATCATCAAAGGATTTAAAATCGTTATTTTCAATGCTACCGGTTTTCGGGCCCGGTTCCCAGTTCATCAGCGGGTGTGACCCGTTGTTTAACGTCATTTCAAGCGCTGCCACCATATTAAATAAAATAGAACCGGTATGGCCCATGTGCTTTCCGGAAATGGTCGGTTCCACACATCCGGTAGCGGACCAGTCGCGGAAATCTTCTATTGGATAGTCATGCTGTTTGAGGGCTTCAAAAACGGCCTTGTCATTATGCATGGACGGGGTGCCGGCAGTGATGATATTCACCTCGCACAACCGTTTCAGGTATCGGCTGCTGTTGACGTCCGGGTGAAACCGGGCGTTGACGTTAACATCGCGCAGCCCGAGCATTTCGGCGCACTTTAACATGATATAGGTCATGTCATTAACCGCGTCTCTGCCGTCCGGCGTCATACCGCCGAGGGTCAGCGCCTGGGTGGAAGATGCGCCTCCGAAGAGGTAGTTTCCGATATCCGGCGACAGGGGCAGGTGGTCGGAAAATCTCAGGAACAGGCTGCCGACGAGTTCAACGGCATAGCGGGTATATTTTTCTTTTTCCGCCGCAGTGGTCAGTTTTTCCATGTCGGCCACGAAATACGGCTGAAGCAGCTGGTCCAGGCGGCCAAAGGAAAATCCGGTGTTGGCATTTTCAAGGTTTAAGGCCACCCATGCGATATTGAGCAGATTTGCGGCCTCGTCCAGAGTTTCGGGAGGCTGCACGGGAATCCTGGCGCAGATACTGGAAAGTCGCAGGAGTTCTTTCTTTCGTTTTAGGCCGGTCTCTGACCTGGCCTGAAGGGCGGCGGTTTTGGACAGGTTGCGCGCATATGCGTTCAAACCTTCAAGGGTGATCCGCATGGATTCAAGGGAAATGATCTGTTTTTTGTTTAAATCCTTTTTTTCAAGCTGCCGGATGATGTCCTCTATGATGCCTGGGGCTCCTTTTTCCAAAAGGGATTTGAAGTCCGGGATGGTATGGGAAATACCCACGGATTTCCACACAAAGTAAGCCACCCATCGTTCTTCAATCCTCTGGCAATGGGGATAATTATAATGGGTGCGCACCCATTCCCGGAAATTACGTTTGGCCCAGAAGGGGAAAATGTCATTGTGCAGTTTTTTTGCGGTTTCTTCTGAAATGGCATAGGGATTGAGAATCCGATTGTCAATGGAGCCCAGTTCTCCCCAGACCAGTGTGCCTTGCGCATCCGGATAGACAATCACGCCGATGGTGTCATTGGTCGTGGTGGTTCCGGCAATCAGATCGTTTGTGCGGATAATGGGTTTTTTGTTTTCCATCAGAAATTGAAACGCCATGGCCTGGCGCAGCTCGGGCATCCACTCTTTCCCGCTATTGTCTTTCTCAAACCCGTTTTCACGAAACCAACGGGTGAGCAGCTCGGCTCGTTCCGCGCAGATTTCCGGTTTGATGTTAAAATAATCATCATGAAATTTTTGGAGCCGCGGAAAATCATTCAGGTCCAACGCAGACAGGTAGGGATCCGGCAGGCAGACAACGCCGGGGTCCGTTTCCTGATTTTGGGTCTGACCCGTTCCCGGAGCGGTCATATGGTAAAGACGCCGGGCTGCCATCTCTTTTGAAAGCCCGGGGTTGTGCTGGTCATAGCATTTTTTTCTTTCCGTAATATCTGTTTTATGTGCCTTTGCCGTCATTTTTCGGTGCTTGCCGCCCATCAGCAGGGAGACATAATAATTAAAGAGTTGAAGATACGCCAGATTGCCGTCAAGGATCATCCGGTTTTTTAAAATCAGGCCAAGCATCTCGTTGGGCGTAACCTGGAGCATTTCCAGGAGCGCTTTTTCATCAGTAAAGCGCAAGATTACATCCACGTCCTCGGCGATTTTAGGGATCACGGACATTTTGCCATTGAAAAATACCGCTGTCTGCCGGATGCTTTCCGTATCGGTTTGAAATCCGATCTTAAAATTGATCCATCCGTCAGAGCCTTTGAGATATTGATTGAATTTTGATCGCCGGTTAAAAAGAACCGCCATCAGTTGCAGGAGAACGTGGGACATTGAATTAAACACCAGGCTTTTGCCTCTGCTTTTAATGCGCTGTCCGAAAAAAAAGTCTTTTTCGGGGGTGATCAGAAGAGCTGACATGAGTTTTTGAATGTTTTGGGTTTTCATCACATTTCTCCTGCTAATCTATTAAACGTGGCGCTTACTCTTCGTCCTTGGGTTTGACCGCGATTTTCATCAGATCATTGATTAATTTATAAATCAGTTCTTCGGATGCTTCTTCAACTTCCTGCAGAACGCGGCTGTTAAAGAGATTGACCACACCGTGCAGCGTGCTCCAGACGACAATTGTCCGGTACAAGGCGTCACGCTCTGAAATTGCATCATTGCCTTCATAAAGTTCCATGATGGTCATGGTCGTGATTTCCGATACCTTGAGTGCGGTCTGCTTTTCAATAAATGCGGTGGGTTCCATGGGTGTCCCCTTGTAATCCGCATATTTGGGAGTGTTCCGGCTGAACATGATTTCATAATAATCCGGGTATTCGACACCGAATTTGAGATAGTCGTGCATCATGGCATAGAGTTTTCCCCGGGTCGGTTGATCAGAATTGTAAATGCCTTCAAACCGGTCCACCAGCATTTGAAATCCGCGGGTCTGGATGGCAAGATACAGGTCGTCCTTGTTTTTATAATAATTATAAATATTGGCGGCGGTCATCTTCAGGCGGGCGGCCAGTTTTCGCATGGACAGGGCATCAAAGCCGTCATCGCACATAAGTTTCAGGGCGGTTGTGAGAATATCGTTCTTAACGGTTTCGACTTCTTCCGGACTGCGTATAGCTTTCGGCATATCTTCTCCTGAGATGAATCGGTCCTGTTATTTAACAGTGTTAAATTAACGTTGTTCAGGATAAAAGTCAAATAAAAATAGTGTTCAGTTAACAGTAACCGGTAATCAGGATTTAGAATGGATAAAGAGGGGTTCAAAAGAATTGTATGAATACATGCATTCTTCTGGTTCCCATGGCCTTCCGGGAAACGTTTTTCAAATAATTAAAATGTGGAGCGGAGCGGCATCATCATTCGATGTTCAATGTTTGTTTTTTATTCTGACTCCTGACTTTTGTATTTCTATTATTAATCCTGCATGTTCAACGACTCCCCCCCCGGAATTCCCAGTTCCCGGGCCCGCAGCACCCGCCGGAGCAGTTTGCCGCTTCTGGTTTTGGGGAGTTTGTCCAAAAAGACGATTTCCCGGATGACAATATCCGGCGCCAGATTGCCCTTTAAAAAGGCCTTGATTTCATAATTGAGGCGCGTGGACTGGATATATCCCTTTCTCAGGGTAATAAATGCTTTCAGATAGGAGATCCCTTTGCCGGGTTCGCTGCCTTTGGAAATCACGGCGGCCTCTGCCACGGACGGGTGGACGCACAATACCTGTTCTATTTCAAACGGGCCGATGACCTTGTCGCCGCCGGCTTTTAACAGATCGTCGTTTCTTCCCTGATGGTAAAAGTATCCCTCTTCATCTTCCAGAGCAATATCCCCGGTGAGAAACCATTGGTCTTCCGTAAAATAACGCTGAAACCGGTCATGATCCTGCCATAGTCCGACGGTCAGCCCGGGCCACGGACATTTTAACGCCAGCTCTCCGAGGGACAGGGCGGGAAGCGGTTTTCCGCTTTCATCTAAAATAGCGGCCTCGATTCCGGGCAGCGGTTTGCCGATGGAGCCGGGTTTGATGTCATTGCACAGAAGGTTGGCAATACAGATGATGCCGGTTTCGGTCATCCACCAGGTGTCATGGGGATAGCATTTCAGGTGTTCCCCGACCCAGTAAAGCAGTTCCGGGATCAGGGGCGCGCCGACAGAAGCGATATGCCGTAAAGCGCTTAAATCATATCGTGACGGCAGGTCGTCGCCGGCTTCGGTCAGGTCGCGGATGATTTTCGGTGTGGTATACCAGACCGACACCTTGAATTTTTCCAGGGTCCAGTACCAGTTGGCTGCTGTAAACGGATCTCCCTGGATAAAAGAGGTGACGCCGCACAGCCACGGTGCAAATGCACCGTAAACGGTTCCGGTCACCCACGCGGGATCGGCATCGGTCCACAGCACGGTGTTGGGTTTAACGTCAAGGACCCATCTGGCGGATGCAAGCATGCCGGTCATCTCCCGGTGGGTATGGATGACGCCTTTGGGCGGCCGGGTGGAACCGGATGTGTAAATCAGGTAGAGGGGGGTGTCGCCGGAGAGCATCGCAGGGGCGAATTCCGACGGCATCTGTTCGGTAAGACCGGCAACGACAACCTCGTTCGGGAATAATCCCGGGGCCGGTCCCTGGGTCAGGAGTATATGCTGAATCTGTCCGGCAAATTCATAGGATATTTTTTCCACAAGGTCCGGCAGGGTGAGAATCCCCCTTGGCGCAGTGCTTTCCAGCCGGATTTCCAGTTCATAAAAACTGGAGCTGGAAAATACCGGGCAGAAGATGACACCCATCCGGGCGCAGGCGGACATGGCAAAAAATATTTCCGGGCAGGGCGGCAGCAGGATAATCAGGCGGTCACCGGTGGTAAACCCGTATTTCTTGAGAAAGCCGGCCCACTGGCAGGATTTTATCTTGAGCTGCTGATAGGAATATGTCTGCACCCGGCCGCCTTTTGAAAAGACCATGGCGTCATGGGCGCATCGCTCAGGGTCTTCAGCCCATCGGTCGATGGATTCGGCAATGATGTTCATCCTGTCCGTGCCGGCCCAGGAAAATTCCTTTTCAATATCTTCCCATGTAAAATAAGGACATGTTTTTTCATAGGATTTCAGGTTCGCAGATTTATTCTGGGCCTGGATTCTTGCTTTAATCATCTAAAAACTCCGAAAGGTGAATGAATTTCTCTTACCTGCGCGATAAGATCCGTCACTGCCTGACCTGGCGACAGCGGCGGCATGGGGGAAAGAGGCCCGGTCAGTTCCGTTAAAATCGTTTTAATGGATTCCGCAAGCGCCCGCTGGTGGTAACCACCTTCAAGCGCGTAAAACAGGGGCGGATTTTCAGTCAGTGCTCTTAAATGTATCAGGAGACGGGTCACGCCGCCGTAAGTTGCTTCCGTAAGTCGTGACCGGCCGATGGGATCGCTGGTGTGCGCGTCAAAGCCCGCAGCCACCATGATCAGCTGGGGCCGGTATCCGGATATTAGGGGCTGCAGTATTTCCTGGTAGAGATAGATCATATCGTCATCCGAAAACTCCCTTGAAATCGGAATGTTGACGGTATATCCCTCTCCTTTGCCGCTGCCGGTTTGAGTGATTTCTCCG
>JAHECJ010000174.1 GCA_024641805.1 Desulfococcus sp. | reverse complement strand
CCTGTTCCTGCCTGTCAATAACCGGAAAAAATCCTTCCAGCACGATTTCTTCAAGCGCTGATCGCTGAAGCCGGGCACTCATAGTGCCGCCAATCAGGCTGCTCCCTTCGCCCATCATTGTTATGATTTCATATTCTTTGGCCTCATTTAATATATTTTCCTTGGCCTCCCGGCAAAGGTGGCAAAGTGTTTTCCAGCGATCCGAACTCAAATGTTTGGCGTGTTTAAACTGTTTTTCAACATTTCTTGCCAGGGCCAGGTCAATATTATCGCCGCCTAGAATCAAATGATCTCCCACGGCGATCCTTTCAAACCGCGGTGTCCCTTCTGTCTCGCGCAGAGTAATCAATGTAAAGTCACTGGTTCCTCCGCCCACATCACAAACCAGAACCAGTTCCCCGGGCTTGATAAAATTTTGCCAGTTTTTCTCATGCGTAATCAGCCAGCTGTAAAATGCGGCCAGCGGTTCTTCAAGCAACGTCACATTTCTAAAGCCTGCCAGTTTTGAAGCTTCAATAGTCAGGTCTCGGGCCACTTCGTCAAACGATGCAGGAACAGTGATAATGATCATCTGGTTTTCAAGAAACTGTTCGTCATCATCGCCCTTATCGCTGTTCCAGGACATCCGGATGTGTTTCAGATAGGAAGCCGTCGCCTGAACAGGAGAAATTTTGTATACATCCTCTCCAGACCCCCAGGGCAAAATTCTGGCCCTTCTATCCGCATTGTCGTGGCACAGCCAGCTTTTGGCTGACGAAACCAGTCGGAAAGGAATCTTTGCCCCATGATCCCGGGCGAATTTCCCGACAAAATTAATTTCATCGCTCACCCAGGGAAGCCGGATCGATTCTTCGGAAATATCATATTTGCCGGGGATGTAACAGAAAGACGGGAGTACCGGCAGCGGCAATATTTCTCCGGCCCCGGTCAGCTGGGGAACTTTAAAAAGTTTAATCCCCCTGTTTTTTGCCGACTCTTCCGTTAAATCAATATAGGAGACTGCGGAGTTGGTCGTTCCAAGATCAATCCCAATAATGTATTTTATATTTTCAAGATTCAAACTAAACCTGCTCCCGTAAATTAAATTCAAGTTTCCACTTCTGTTCATCTTCCGTGGAAACGCACCATAACTCTATTGTTCCGATTTCCGTGACTTTAATTTCTATCGTGACCCTCACCACCTGTCCAGATTCCCCGGGAAGGGTTGTTTCAATCGAAGTGATTTCTTCGATTTCATCCTGCCAGTCCTCCACGATTTCACCGGCCACATCGTTTTTGCGAATGGCAGACCCTAAAAATTCAAACCGAACCGCTTCGCCAACAGCCAGGACAAACTCCTGATTTTTGAGATTGATATCTGTCCCCTCTTCCATTCCGAAAGACGCGACGCAGAGCGCTTTCACCGGTAACGGCATGCCGGGAACAGCCGGCATGGATGCTGCAATGCCGATATAATAAGACCGCCCCAGACCGCCCCGGATCCGGACTCCTTTTCCCCGACGGGCCAGACCGTAATACGCGGCGCCGCGGGCAACGGCAAGATCCAAGTCATCGGAATTGATTTCACGGATGGGGGATGATCCTTCATTGTCGCGCCAGGAATTGATCATCCCGATGATGCGTTTGCGGACCTTATCGGATTTCATAACGCCGCCATTAAATAAAACGGCAGTCGGCAGCTTACTGCCGGCAACCGAATCATTATTTTGCTGATTTAAAAATTTAGCCAGATGGCGGGAGATTGACGGATCGGACTCATACGACAGGCCGGCCTCCGCAAGTCCTATTTTCTGAGGTTTCGAGGGTATGGACGTAATTTCACAGACCGGGAAGAAACCATCGATAATGGCATTTTCAATGTCCTGCTTGGAGATGGACATCTTTATGGTGCCGCCGATCAGGCTGGATCCTCTCCCCAGGATGGTCACCGGATGTTCGACCGTTTCCGGATCGGACAACACCTTTTCTTTAGCCTTTCTGCAGCTGTGAACCAGGCCGCGCATTTGCCATGAATCCAGTCGCTTACCGGATTCTGCCATTTTTTTCGCCATCGCATAGGCCAGCGTCAAATCCATGTTATCCCCGCCGACAAGTAAATGATCCCCGACCGCGACTCTTTCAAGGGTCAGTTCTCCGGCTTCCTCGGTTACATGAATCAAGCTGAAATCGCTGGTGCCGCCCCCCACATCGCAAACAAGCACCCGATCCCCTTTTTTGACCATTTTACGCCATTGATCGCGTGATGCTTCAATCCAGGAATAAAACGCTGCCTGAGGTTCTTCAAGTAATGTGACATTGGAGAGACCGGCCTGAGTTGCCGCATTCAATGTCAGTTCTCGTGCGACCGCGTCAAACGAAGCAGGAACCGTTAAAAGAATTTCCTGGTTTTCAATCCTGTGGTGCTCATCCTCGGAAGCCATGACATAATTCCACCCATCACGGATGTGCCTGATAATCATCGCCGATGCTTCAACCGGTGACATCTTGGATATGGTATCGGGACTTTCCCACGGCAATACTGGGTTATTCCTGTCGATCATGACATTGCACAGCCAGGACTTGCTGGAGGAGATCACACGCTGGGGCACCTCTGCCCCCCGTTCCCTGGCAAATTCGCCCACAATTGTTTTATTGTCATTATTCCATGGGAGGGACAATCCGTGCCCTGAAATTTCCTGGCTTCCAGGCAGGTAGACAAAGGAGGGTAAAATCTTGCGGGTTTCAATCACGCCGACACCGATAATTTGCGGAATCTCGAAAATCCGTATTTCCGGCGTCCGATCTTCGGATATTTCGGCTTCAGTGTATGCAACAATCGTGTTTGTGGTTCCTAAATCAATACCGATAATATATTCTGGATTCAACACCCTGGTACTCCTGAGATATAATGCTTCTTCAAATCAGATAATTTCAACTTCCGCCGGGGCAATAATACTCGGGTCCTTGACTGCCGACAGCGTCGGCAATTCCAGGCGGGACGCCCGCCAGCCCTTATGGCGGAGTGTTCCATGAAACGGTGGTTCTCCGATCACATTGCCGGTCAGTTTAATTGCATTGGGGTCAAAGCCGTCCGGCACAGTGATGGGGTCCCCTTCATTTTGCTCGATCACTGCTTTGGGATTTAAATATTTTTTCAATGAATTTTTGCAGTTTTCCTGGATGCTGCGAACCGCGGCACCGATCTGGTCATCTTCATATATGCTCAGGTCTTCCGCAAAAAAATCGATCAACCGACCTTCCCGCTGCAGGACGGTCAGCATCTGAAGATAAAATCGCTTGTTGGATTCGTTGATTTCCTTTCTGCTGATCAAGGTTTCCGGGCTTAAATCCGGAAAAGGTTGATCTTTTGATTTCTTTTTCGCAGGGGCGGAAAGTAATTGATCTTTGACAGGTGACTTTTGAATTAACCGGGAGATGGATGTGCGTAACAAAACCCACAGGAGTATCGCTGCGAAAAGGAAACCGCAGCAAACAACAGGGATATAAAGATTCCGCAAGATTTCAAGCACCGGCAAAACCTTTTTCAAACCATCTTGTAAAGAGATGGATTGGCTGGATGCATCCTGCAAAACAGAAATCGGCAATGCAGTTAAGAAAAAGTGCCCCCCATAGTACCCGGCCGCAATGAATAAAATACCCATCAGCAGCATGATCAATAAAGACCATAATAGAATCCGTCGGGAAATCGATCTTTTGATATTCATTTGAAATTCTCCTGTCCAGTCAACCGTAAACCCGCATAAATGGAAAAAGGATAAATCACTTACCCGGATTTACAAATAAAATATTCGGCCATTTTTCATCCCTTATGGCCATGTAATTTTCTAAAAAACCGTTATATACGGCAAGTTTTTAATTTATCAGCGTGTTTTGAGCGACGCCGTCCATAGGGGGCAGCGGAAGTTAGTTGCTAAGGTGATTAAAACCCCGAATAAGCGGCATTTGTTAAATAGATTACCCCTCAGTGTCAAGAGTCTTTTAATCCTGGAACCGGTTGATATCCAATTATCAGTTGAAAAAAGATAGGGTTCACAGACTGACAGACCTGACATGATCAAAAATTTTAAAGCGGGTCGGGGCCCGAAACAATTTTACAAAATTAAATTATAATGCGGGCTGAACAAATATACAACCCGTGATAGATAATCCTTGATATTAAAAAAATGGATATGCTAAGTTTTTTAATATTTAAAAAGGTTACAGTCATGACAGTGAAAAGAGATCAATTTGATTTTGAAGTCGGCTATTTGGTCAAAAGTCCCTGTAAAGAATGCCTTTACAGGAATAATCTGCCTGAATGTTCTGATGAGTGCAGCGTGCTGGATAAAGTTCAGGTAATTTTATCCAGGGGCGTTTCCTGCACTGGAAAATATCCCTCCGCATTGATTTAAAAAAAATTCATTCTCATTTTTAAAAAGCAATTAGCCTTGTGTTGAAGAATCTCATGTACACAGAAATTCATTGTAACATCCGGTGAAAGCCCTGTTTATCATGATGGCAAATATACAATTGAAATACTTTTATAAGGAGAACAAGTCGAATGAAGACAGATGCATTGATGATGGTTACGATCAGTTTGATTTTGTTGTGTTTCACCGGCAGTGCGCTTGCGGAAGATTTTACTTACCGACTATCCGCTAATACGGATGCCCTGGATTCTGAATTTACCGGCAGCTTTGACGTTTCGGACAGCCGTTTAACAACGGGAATCAGTGGGGTGTATGATACGGATGATTACAAAATCCTTTTTTTAAGTGCCTTAGTCGGAAATGAAATCCTGATCGACGGACTCACCGGAGGGTTGGGATTTAAAGGTGCATGGGGGGAGGCAGAAAAACGCAATTATGATGGGGATGTCCTTAATTTGGGGTTTACGTTTTATGCCGGCTATGATCTGTCCAAAAACGAATTAAATAATTATCCTGTGACCCTGTCGGCCGGTTTCACTTTTTCACCTGAACCGCTTTCATTTAACGACACGAAGGAATTCATCGAGATTTTGGCCGAATGCAGCTGGAAAGTGGTGGACCAGGCAGCCGTCGTCTTAAATTACAGGTATATTGAAATCGATTTTAAAAACCGGAACAAATGGCAAAAAAATGACAGCACCGGATATCTGGGACTGAAATTTTTCTTTTAATTTTTTTAATTCACCGTTTTCAAATACGAAGACCCGTGCCGGGCGGCACGGGTCTTCTGTCTTCTATAAAATTCTAAATATACAATATTTAGATGGTCAGGCGGTCTGCATTGTCTGACAGGATTTTAGGCCCGATCCCTTTTACTTGTTCAAGATCTGCAACACTTTTAAATAGTCCGATTTCTTCGCGATATTTAACGATACTTTCCGCAATTTTTTCCCCAACGCCTTTTAGCTGTGCCAATTCTTCGATGGTAGCCGTATTGATATTAATTTTAGAAATACCAGCGTTTTCGTCTGCGGCAAAAACACTGCTGGAAAACCCCATAACAAATCCGATAACCGTTACCAAAACAACCAAGCTTTTCAATTTTTGCATTTTGATTCCTTTCCATGGTTAAAGTTTAGTTTTCTGTTTAATCCGGTTGCAGACCAATAATAAAAAAATTTGCGTTACTATTGAACAATTTGAAGATCTTGTCAACGATTTTAGTA
>JAHECJ010000173.1 GCA_024641805.1 Desulfococcus sp. | reverse complement strand
CATCAGGCAGGATGAGAAATATAGCCACAGTATGTTTCCGGAAAGATAAAAAAGCATCTTGGGCAGACCGTCCGTCGAAAGCCGGGCAATATTTCCAAAAACAATGGTGAACATTATGGTTGAAAGAAGCGGTTGAATCACAAACCAGCCCGGTCCTAAAATCGTCTGCTTGAACTTTGAAATAAAATCCCTTCGAACCAGCAGCAATATTAAATCCCGGTATCGCCAAAGTTCTCTTAACTGCAGATCAAACAGTCCTTTGCCCGGGCGTATAACAAAATCCCAACCCGGCTCATTTCTGCTATCAGCTGCTTTTACTGTTTGTTCTGATATTCTCATATTTTCAAATATTTTTAATGCCGAAAATTATGATTTAGAAATCTTAACAGGCATTTAAATTTTGTGATTATTCACAATATTACTGGAGACCAGGATATAAAATTTAGCTATGCTTATTATATGTTGCGTTACTTTTTATAAAAACAAGAAGATTTATCCACCGTATTGCTATCTTTAATCAACACTGAATCAAAGCTGATATTAATCAGTTCTGCTGCAGCAGCTGTTCAAAATAAGCGATTGTTTTTTTCAGCCCGTCTTTCAACTCAATTTTCGGTTCCCATCCAAGTTTTTCTTTGGCAAGAGAGATATCCGGCTGCCGTTGAATCGGATCGTCTGTCGGCAGTGGCTTGTTTATGAGTTTGGATTTTGATCCGGTCAGATCAATTACTTTTTCCGCCAGTTCCTTGATGGTAAATTCACGCGGATTGCCCAGATTAATCGGCCCGGTAAAATTATCTTCGGTGTCCATCAACCTGACAAACGCATCAATCAAATCATCAACATAGCAAAAGGAGCGGGACTGGGAACCGTCACCATAGATCGTGATGGGTTCATTTTTAAGGGCCTGGACAATGAAATTGGAAACCACCCGACCGTCGTTTGGGTGCATGTGAGGGCCATAGGTATTAAAAATACGGGCCACTTTGATTCGTAGATTGTGCTGGCGCCGATAATCAAAAAACAGGGTTTCAGCGCAGCGTTTTCCTTCATCATAACAGGAACGGAAACCAATGGGATTCACATGTCCCCAGTACGATTCCGTCTGAGGGTGGACTTTGGGATCGCCATACACTTCCGAGGTCGAAGCCTGAAAAATTTTGGCCTTCACCCGTTTGGCAAGACCCAGCATGTTAATGGCGCCATGCACACTGGTTTTGGTCGTTTGGACTGGATCATGCTGGTAATGAATCGGCGAGGCCGGGCAGGCCAGATTATATATTTCATCAACTTCCACATACAGCGGAAATGTAACGTCATGACGCATGACCTCAAAATGAGGATTGTTTAGCAAAGAAATAACATTATCTTTGGTGCCGGTGAAAAAATTGTCTGCGCAGATAACGTCATGACCTTCATTTAACAATCGGGCGCAGAGGTGAGAACCGAGAAACCCGGCACCGCCTGTAACAAGGATTCGCTTGGTTAAATGCATAATATTATTTTGCCTTTACAGAATTTTTTAGCATTAACTTCCCGATAAAACATATGATGTTTGCCTCCGTTGTCCATTTGAGATTCATCCCCTAAGATTTTATCAGCCACTCTCTCAAGTGGAAATCATTATCTCCTTGTTTGAGACGGGATGAATATTGGGCATCATGGAACATACTTTTCGCTATAGCATATATTCCTCTAAAAGCCTGAAAAAATCGATAAAAATAACTACCAATTAAAACACGGGAATCTTTTGGCTGCAAATACCGGTTTGTCATAAATTCACGGGACGGGAATAACACGTCTGATACATACCGCATCCTATTGCGCATACCCTTTCGGTTACGCCACTGGGTGTAATGCGGGTGCAAAGGAGTGGTTTCGAATGTTTTAAAAATTCGTTCTTCGGCGATATGAACCATCTTATCAAGGTGGAAATTTTCAAACAGTTCATCCGGGATGTTTGCGCCCATCCATTTTTTGGTGAAATAAAGCGCCAGCAAAAGGCAGTGAGTGGCATGCCATTGACCCGATCGGTGCGAAATCTCATCCCAATTCAAATCGTTTTCGTAATGCTTGATTGCGATAGATATGTCATAAAGCGCACTCAGACCAAAATCAAACAAATGATCATAAGCGGCGTGGAGGCAGAGATAGATTATCAAGTCTTCGGGAGATAAAACAAATACGGAGTTACCATTTAAATTTTCCGGCCGCGCCTGCTTCCAAAGTTCCATCATTGATATGTTAAAGGGACTTTCTTCACTTGCAATAAAACAATGTATTTCAAGCATGCATTTTGATTCAGGATGAATCAGGGCTTTAAAATGCTTAAAATCAGGCATTATCCCGTAATCAAAATTCCCAATGTCAATGGTTTCCTCTTTTTCGTGATTTTGATCTTGAAGAAAACGATATCCGGCACTAAAGGCAATTTGGACTGCTTCGGAGAGATGCTCTTCCTTTACCATAATATCCAGGTCCGACATGGGGCGGAGGGCAATATCGTTGTAAATAAACTCTGCCAGATGAGCGCCTTTTAAAAGAACCACCGGAATGCTTTTATCATTAAAATGTGCAACCAACTCACTTAGCTGGTGATAAAGCACGGTGTTCCGATGGGCATTTGCCAGATATTTTTCCCTAAGTTTCCGAACCACATCTTCAGGGATTATGGCGTCGGCGCAGGCCAGCCTGATTTTATCATACAGCAAAGGGGCGACTCTGTGACGGCTGGCTTCGGAAACAAGTGTTGACCACTTTTCAGGATTTAACTCTGCCGGGTCGAAATCTTCAAACCGGTTGTTTAAGAAATCAATCAGGATTTTATGTTCAGGGAGCATTTTATTTCAGTCATTCAATAAATTCTAACGCTCACATCTTTTTTCAAGCGCACTCCGCCCCTTTCGGGGGCAGATGTGAATTTTCCGCCCACTACAAAGGTCCATCATATGTGAAAACCCTGATGACTTTTTCAGTTTGTAAATCACCAAGGCATTTTTGTGGTAATATAATTTTTTTTCAGCTGGTTATTGGTTCCACCTGGTCCGCTTCAATTGAAACAGAAATGGATTGCATAATACTTTCCACGGAAAGAACCAGCCTGTAATTGTTATCTTTTCTTAAAATCCGGCCTTCTACACCTTTCAAGGGGCCTTTATTAACTCGAACCCACTGCCCTTCACTGATAAAATCAAAAGGATAGACTTTCGAACTTCCGGAAAGCGCTTTTTCAATCTGGCTGAGTTCCCGGATAAGTTTTTTTTCGTCCCCTACATCAATAATACTGGCAATATGATTAGAGCGCATGGCTATATGGCGTTCAAAATCATCCGCCTGAAGAAAAAGATAACCATTGAAAATTGGAAGTAAACTGCTGCGGACCCGGTTATGGCTCGACTGCTGCCGCATAAACATTGGCAGATAATAGCCAATTCCTGCCTTGGCCAGGTAATGAGCCAAAGCTTTTTCTCGGCGGCTTTTGGTATGAGCAACGCGCCAGGGTTTATCTTTTTGGATAGTGTTCAGGATATCTGCCGGAAACAGAGAATCCGGATTCTGATCAAACGATATGGTCATGAACTTATCAGGGCCCGTAAAAACTTATAATCTTTATATATTTAAATGTAAGAGTTCATATTTGATCCGGCAGGTACCGATTTAGGCAAGGTATCTGTTAGTTTAAATTCAAGCTGCCATTTCTGCCTATACAAACCCGTTTGGATTAATCGACTGCCAGCGCCAGGCATCCGCACACATCTCATCAATGCCCCGACGGGCTGTCCAGCCCAGTTCTTTTTCGGCCAGAGAAGGATTGGCATAACAGACAGGTATGTCGCCCGGACGCCGCCCCATAATTTTGTAAGGGATTTGTTTTCCAGATGCGCTTTCAAACGCGGCAACCATTTCCAAAACACTGTATCCTTTACCGGTTCCCAGATTATATGTGACAAGCCCCGGATTGGATGCAAGCTTTTCCAATGCGCTTAAATGGCCTTCCGCCAGGTCCATCACATGGATATAATCCCGCACACCGGTTCCGTCCGGCGTATCATAATCATCACCAAAAACCCTTAATTCTGTGAGCTTACCCACCGCTACCTGGCTGACATACGGCATTAGATTATTCGGCAGATCAGACGGATCTTCGCCGATCAGTCCACTGGGATGGGCCCCCACCGGGTTGAAATAGCGAAGCAGAGCAATATTCCACGCTTTATCAGCAAGAGAAAGATCGGTTAATATCTCTTCAATAAAAAGTTTGGACCGGCCATAGGGGTTAAACGCCCCGACCGGCGCATTTTCATCAATCGGAACTGTTTCAGGATTACCGTATACAGTAGCAGATGAACTGAACACCAGGTTTTTAACACCATTGGCCTGCATGATCTCGCAAAGCACCAGGGTTCCGCTGATATTGTTCTGATAATAATTTAGAGGCTGATCAACGGACTCAGCCACGCTTTTCAGGCCGGCAAAATGAATCACGGCGTCAACCTCATTTTGCCTGAAGATCGCATCAACCCCTGCCGGATTTCGTAAATCTTCATGATAAAAAAGAATTTTTTTGCCGGTGATTTTTTCGACCCGTTTTAAGGATTCTGCCTTGCTGTTGCACAAATTATCGATAACCATAACATGGTATCCCTGCTCCAGGAGAACAACGCATGTATGACTCCCAATGTAGCCGGCACCGCCTGTAAGCAAAATATTCATTATATCTGTTTTTCCTCCGTCATTGTGCATCAGCAGCGTTTCAACTTCATATAAAAATAAACCGGCAATCCCATCATTGATTATCTCATTTATCCTTTGATGCATCTGTTCTGTATCATAAATAATTGATTTGATGCAAATTAAATGCGTTAAAACAAAACATTCTTGCCATCACTATGTTTTTTTGGTTTAAACCAAATGACATCATTTCCAAAATCCCATGAAAAAATATAAATTTTATCACTGAAAAAAATGTATTCCTGGAATCTTGAAAAAGAACGGCTGGACGCGGAGAAATATTTAACCGAAAAACGCAGTGATTTTGTCACCACGTACATGACCGTATCCAATATTCAGTTTATCATCAGTCAATGCCCTGAAATTATAAATAAAGAGACCATAATCGCTTTATTGCATGTCCTCGAAGGTGAAGAACATGCGACCCAGCGACAGGCATATTTTCTCTACAAAAAAGCAGCGGACGCCGTGGGCGCAATTATTGAAAAAGCCATTGATCCGATGCTTGCGGAACATGCAAAAAACAAGTTAATTCAGATTCTTCATACCCAAAAAGAGAAACCCTTTCGCGCTGCCGCCGAAGCCCTTGGCGCGGTTCCCCTTGACATCAAAGGCCCCTGCCTGAAGGCAAATCAGGTATCGAAAAATCATCCGCCCGCAATCCCAAGCATTTCATGGCAATCTTTACTGCAGACATCCGGATTTCAGGAAAACCAGCCGATGGAATGGAAAGGCCGGAACCTTATCGTTCATTCTCGGACTCGGCGGCGGGTTCTGGTGTTAAAGCTGGCACGTGTGGGGGAAGATCTGTCAATGCTCTCCTGTGAAGGCATGTGGATGAATTTTCTAAAACACCATTTGTCCAGTTTCATGGCGTCCGACGATTTGTTCCACATTCCCGAGCCTGTCAACATTTC
>JAHECJ010000172.1 GCA_024641805.1 Desulfococcus sp. | reverse complement strand
GATATAGACACTGTTTTATTGATCGAATCAGCATCATTTCCGCATCCCTGGAGCAGAATCTCTTTTTTAAACGAACTATCAAATAAATATTCGCATAATTTTATTTTAAAACTTGAAAATTCTTCAGGAACATATCAAATTGTCGCATACCTTTGTTATCGCATCATTGATGATGAAGCGTACATATTAAAAATTGCCGTCCATCCGGAACAAAGACGAAAAGGGTTTGCGTTTAAACTTATAAATCATTGCCTGGCAGAGATTTCAGACGGGGACGCTACTTCTGCGATCCTTGACGTCAGACAATCCAATACAGCCGGCATCGGACTTTACAAAAAAATCGGATTTCTCATCGAAGGACAAATACCGAACTATTATTTAGATACACGTGAGGATGGAATCCTCATGCGGAAAAACCTTTAAAGGAGGAAAAATGGCTACGAAAATAGCAATCAATGGTCTTGGAAGAATTGGAAGGCTTGTGTTCCGGGCCGCTTTAAATCGCTCGGATATTGAAATTGTCGCCGTCAATGATTTAATGGATCCTGAATCCATTGCTCACCTGCTGACCTATGATTCAGTCCATGATAAACTTGATGTTCAAATTACCCCTAAAGAAAATGCCATCGAAATAGAAGGGAAATCCATTGCGGTTTTTTCGGAAAGAGACCCGGCGACCCTTCCCTGGAAAAAATTTGATGTAGACATCGCCGCTGAATGCACCGGCCTGTTCCGGGACAGAGGCACCGCAGCCAAACATTTATCCGCCGGCGCTAAAAAAGTAATCATTTCCGCACCTGCAAAAGAACCGGATATTACCATCGTGATGGGCGTTAATTCTTCCAAGTACGATGCAGATAGCCATCATATCATATCCAATGCATCCTGCACGACAAACTGTCTGGCACCGATCGCCAAAGTTCTGAACGATGAGTTCGGGATTATCGCCGGCTTAATGACCACCGTTCATTCATACACTGGCGACCAGCGGTTACTGGATGCCCCTCATAAAGATCTTCGCAGGGCGAGATCCGCCTGCTTATCGATGATTCCTACCACGACCGGTGCGGCGAAGGCTGTCGGCCTGGTTCTGCCGGAACTGAACGGTAAACTGAATGGGCTTTCCATCCGTGTACCGACCCCGAATGTATCGGTTGTCGATCTGGTGGTCACAATTAAAAAAGCGGGCATCAGTGCGGCCGAGATTAATGCGGCATTAAAAAGCGCGTCAGAAAACGCCCTTTCCGGAATACTCGGTTACAGTGACCTGCCGCTGGTCTCCAGTGACTTTAACGGCTGCACCCTTTCCTCCATTGTTGATGCACCGACAACTTACGTTATTGATAATATGGTGAAAGTATTATCCTGGTACGATAATGAAACCGGATACTCCACCCGAATGGTCGATCTGGCGGAAATGATCGGCAAACAGCTTTAAATAGATCCGCCAGAGATCGAGATTTGCTTAAACAATCGGTCTCTGGCTGTTTTTTTTCATCTTTCAAGCAGAGGAGTATTCTTTATGGAATATCGCATCCCATTGATCGCTGGAAACTGGAAAATGTATAAAACCTGCAATGAAGCAGTGGATGCAGCATCCCGACTGGTAAAACTGGTCTCTGATATTGACGGCGTCGACATCATGATTGCACCGCCGTTCACTTCTCTGGCAGTCGTATCAGAGGTCATCCGGGACAGCCGGATTGATCTTGGCGCCCAGAACATTTTCTGGGAAAAAGAAGGCGCTTTTACCGGGGAGATTTCTCCTCCTATGCTGATTTCATCAGGATGTCAATATGTTATTATCGGCCACTCCGAACGCCGTCAATATTTCGGGGAAACAGACGAGACGGTTAACAAAAGAATCAAAGCTGCCAGCACGTCCGGCCTCATCCCGATTCTTTGTGTCGGTGAAACAGAAACGCAAAGAGATGATAAAAAAACATTTTCAGTGCTTGACAAACAGGTCAAAAAGGGGTTAGAAAGTCTAATTTTAGATGAGCACCATTCGATTGTTATTGCATATGAGCCGGTCTGGGCAATCGGCACAGGCAAAACAGCGACACAGGACCAAGTCCAGGAGGTTCACTCATTTTTAAGAGACATGCTCGAAAATAATTTCGGAAATATGATTGCAAAAGCCACTCGAATTCTGTATGGAGGCAGCGTCAAGCCGGATAATGTATCCGAGTTGATGGCTTTGCCGGATGTTGACGGCGCTTTAGTTGGCGGAGCCAGTTTGCAGCCGGAATCATTCAGTAAAATTATACATTTTTAATATTAATCAAATAATAGAGACTTATGACTGCATTCATCGTAACAATACACGTAATTGTGAGTATTGCCCTTATCCTGATTGTTCTTTTGCAAACTGGAAAAGGCGCAAATATGGGGGCTGTTTTTGGTGGCGCGGGGAGCCAGGCCCTTTTCGGAAACACCGGTGCCGCGACCTTTCTTGGCAAAATGACGACAGTGGCAGCGGTTGTATTTATGATCACTTCGTTGACCCTTGCCTATATATCAAAGAGCGGCGGCAAATCAGTAGTGTCTGACTTCAAACCGGCTACCCAGCAGACGCAGCCCGCTGTTCCGGTGCAACCGACTCCGACGACTGAACAAACTCCTGCTGAATCGAAAGCAGCAACTACGGAAGCACTGCCAGCGGACGCAACGGCTACGGATCATCCTGCGACGGAATCATTACCAACCGAAGCAGCGCCAGCGCCGATAACCGAACAATCAACGACACCGCAGTTACCTGAATAACAAACAGATTCGTGCCGAAGTGGTGGAATTGGTAGACACGCTATCTTGAGGGGGTAGTGGGTTACGCCCGTGCCGGTTCAAGTCCGGCCTTCGGCACCATATATTCAAAAAAGCCGCAATCATTCATGATCGCGGCTTTTGTTTTTTAGGCCACAGGTAAAGATAATAGCCATTTATCACATTGGTTGCCACTTGATTTTAGAATTATGCATTACGCTAAATAAATTCAGCCGAAATACAATTCATAAACAATTCCCCTGCTCTTTTTGTTTTCAACAGCCCAAAAATGACATCACTGAAATAAAAAAGGATTCCGTGACAATATCATGAATCAAAGCCGGTTATATACGTTCATTGATCAAGGGAAAAAATCTGCGTTATATTTTTTAGAGGGACAGAAACTCATCCAGGATCTGGTTTTAACCCATGAGTTTTCGCCCGGGGGATTTTCCTGTTTCCGGTCGGCTGTTTTAAGCGTGCAACTGATGCTGGGACTGTTGAAGCATGGGGAGTATTTCTGCTTTTACATTGATTCGGAATCCCCCTACTTCAGGCTGAAGATCGAAATGAATACCCAGGGCCTTATGCGGGGAATGTTCTATTCAGATGATCTGAACGTCGATCCTGAGACCGTCACCGGTCAGGTGCGACAGATGAAATTTCTGCCAAGCGCTGAAATGCCCTACCAGTCCATCATTGATCTTCAGAATGTGGGCATCAACGAAATCATGAACCATGTGCTTTCCATGTCTCACCAAACCAAAAGTCGAATCTGTGTTTCCGACAAAAGTGATCAAAGTTTTATGCTCCATCAGCTGCCGTTGACTTCCCATGAGGAACCCGTCGATTCGGATGAGGCGTTTGACAGATACATGGTCCCGATCAAGGAAATCATGTCAAAAGGTTTGACGGATCATATACCTATTCTAAACGCATTTGAAAAGGAGGGATTTAAATATCTTGCCAGCCAGCCGGTTGAATTTAAATGCGGATGTTCCCAAAAACAGATGATTGATAATATCGGAAAATTAATAAACACTACGGATGAGGATCTTTTCCTGCCGGGCGAGGATGCTCTTGAAGTGGTTTGTGAATACTGTAAAACCGCCTACCGGATTACTAAGCGGGATATTCAGCAGAGGGCTTCATCGGATTCCCATTAAAAAAAATCTTCTCCGGCGTCATTCCCCGGACAAACAGTATGACCATTGACAAGAAAAATCAAAAAATTCTTTAGCCAGGATTTTTCACTTGCCATTTTTCAAAACCGGTATATAAATTCTAAACACTGCCTGAAAAATTTATTATATAAAGAAATGATACGATTACTGAAATTCAAATGATTTTAAAAAAAATTAAATTTTATACAGTCAATCTTCCCTTAATATTAATTACCATCCCCATTGGATTTATCTTTGAGTTCATTATCACATTCCCGTTTATTATTTTCTGCGCCATAGATAGTATGGAAAGCGGTGGAAAACCGAAAAACGATAATCAACACTGACTACTCTCCCGTCAGTTTATATTTTGTCTCTTCTTCCAGTTTATTCATTTTAGCAACAATGCATTTCTGCAGTTTGTTTAAATCAATGTTGGTAAAACGAATGCCAATTCCTCCCTTTGAGTTATGAACGGTCTCTCCTTCTGCGCGAATCGTCATTGCAGGTATTTTCGATTCCGGATCAAAATCTATGACAATATCCGCCCTTGCCGGAACCGGGGCAATTTCATCTGTTTTGATAAAGAAGCCGTTCGCCCCTAAATTCTGAACGATTCCTTTGATTATGGTATGTCTTCTGGATCCTGCGCCATAAGCTTCCGCAACTTTGATTGTTGCCGTCGTATCCGGCCAGACTTGGCTTCTGGTATTGTTCCGTTTATTCATATAAGTCAAATACCCCCTGAACTTTCCGTATATTGACAAAAAATCAAATATTCATCCCTATCAGTGAATCCAATTTTCCGTTTTGATCTAAACTACTTAAATCATCATATCCGCCGACATGATAATTCTCAATAAAAATCTGCGGAACGGTTCTCATGCCATCGCTCCTTTTCACCGATTCCGCGATTAACTCTGGATTACCGTCAACTTCCAGTTCATTGAATGAAACCCCCTTGCTCTTTAGCAAAGCCTTGGCACGCGCACAATAAGGACAGGATCTCGACGTATAAATATCAATATTTACCATAGAAAAAACGTCTCCTTATAAATTAAAGATTTTTAAGAAGGGAAACAAATAGATTCCATCTGGCTTTAAATTGGTCGATGGGCATGCTGTTCATGGTCCGCATTTCAAGCGTCGGCCCCTTGAGATTAAAGCGGACATCCGTAAATAATGTTGTCATATGATATAAAAATGTTTTAAAAGATCGGTCCGATGAATTGACAAAAGCAATATTTTCTCCAAGTACATCCGCATGGAGTGCAAATCGTATCAGTCGATCAATGAGTTCTTCCGATGATGTCAGTTGCGCAAAACAGCATGGCGGAAGGCCGCATCGGGATGCATCCGTATGATCCCATATTTTTCTGCGCTCCTTTGACATTTTAAACTCATCTGTAATCGACAGTTTACACAAAAAATTAAACAATGGAAGAATTTCTTTGATATCTGAAATTAGCACGTGAAGATGAATGGATGCGGTTCCTTTCATCATTTCAAGACCCCGTGTGCCCACTTTTGCCAACCGGTCATGCAGCTTGACATATCTGTCTGTGTTAAGACACAGCGGTGCGCCAGCGCGCCCCGACATAAAATCCGTTCCGATATATTCAATGCCCAGACGATTTCGGATAATTGTGTTTGTCTGATCAATAAAAACCAGGAGGGAATCAAACATCCGTTCGTCATCAGCAAGCAATGGGGGGCTGCAGTATTCAATCTGC
>JAHECJ010000171.1 GCA_024641805.1 Desulfococcus sp. | reverse complement strand
TGGATTTCTGAAAGCTTATAGATCAGAGCATACAATTCTTTTTGGAGCTGATCGGACGATCGTTTTAAAAACAGACTTAAAAGTGAATCCCACAGATAATATGCGGGACGATACAAAACAGCGACCAGGATAATACCCGCCACCAGCTTTAAGTGATATGAATTCTCCGGTAAAAATATCGCGGGAATGAACGCGACACCGCTGATCAGCGCCAGATGCCCGACCGTCAGGATTACGGTCCGCAGCTGCTGAAGGGCAATCCTTAAATTATACTTAAACAATCCGTATGCCAGCAGAAACAAAGAAATAAATGTAAAAGTTCCAAGTGGATAGATTTCATATCCATACATGGCGGGCGTATTGGTGAGGCTCAGGGCGGCGGTGCAGACAAAGCCCAAAAGAATGAATTTAATGGTGTCCTTTTGATGCGAATCGGATGTATTGCGGTAGGCAAGCGCCAGTACGAGGATTCCGTAAATTGTTCCGACGAACCAGAGAAGACTCATCACGTCATATAAAAGAGCTTTTTTGGCAAAAAATCCCCAGTAATAGGTGTACACGCCTTGAAAGTAGAAGTTTGTCGGCGTAAACAATGCCATTACAGCACCCACGCCATAAGCCAGATAAACAATCCACCAGTTGTCCTTTTTTTCGCAAACGAGGTAGGCCAGATGAAGGTTCGCTCCCAGCTGAACCAGGGCCAGCATGAAATGATCCACGCGTGAGATAAATAGGGCGATTTTAGGGTTAGTGATAATTCCCAGCAGAAATATATCCAGATTCAGGCCCGTGAAAACGAGGCAGATGACCGAGAATAGAAGAGTTTCGGTTCGGGTCTGCTCCAGGGTCAGAACAAAAAGGGACAAAAACGCAGCACTTAGAAGTGTCAGCAGGGGCGGAACGCCATAGGGGATGATCCGGCCGGCAATATATCCGATGGTAAAATCACGGCACAGCCAGATGCTTGCGGCCAGCAAAGAGGTATAGATCACCGCCAGGGCGGAGCGCAGTATCCCGGCAAGCAACTGTTTATTGGTATATGCGGCAAATACGCAGTTCATTAATTTTTTTTCTATGTGGCCATTCGATTAATTTTTTTCTTTGTATCAATAATAACTGCAATGTAAAAGGATATATTGATTTTAGCGGTGCCGTGTGAGCAATGGGTCACAACCGCCATATCGAATATTCTATTGATTCCTTTTTTTTGAGCAGATATCATGTCCTCTCGGATGAACACTTAAATAAAGTGTACCCGGGGCATTCGGGCAGACGAATCTGGCATAAAACATAAAGGGAAAATTTTTTTTGAGAGGTCAGGAGGAAAAAATGAAAAAATTTAAATTGCTGTGTCTTTTAGGTTTGATTGCGTTTTTGCCGGTTCTGGTGGGCTGTGCGACATCATATCCTGTCGGTGGGCTGTATACGAAGCTGAATCTGCCGGTAAGTGCTGACGCCGGTGTAAAATCAATGAAGTCGGGAACGGTTCAATGTACCAGCATTCTGGGCCTGGTAGCCACCGGGGATGTCAGTTATGAAGCTGCAATGAAACAAGCCGGCATTACCAAAATTAACCATGCTGACTGGGATGCTGAAAATATTTTAGGGATTATCGGTACTTATAAATTAACTGTTTACGGTGAATAATTTTTCATCATTTATCCGGGTATTAAAATTTTCACATCAAATTGTTGTCAGTTGATCGTTTAAATTAAAAACCCTGAGGTCTTTTGTTTCGCCTGTCCGAATGCCAATTTTTTTAAAGTTTTCATGCTTAAATAGCGTTATTTAGAATAGTGGTTAGTTTATCCGTATGTCCGAAAAAGAAATGATCCGCCCCGTGGATGACCGTGAAATCGGCGGCCGGGTTCCACCTATGAACCATGGGTTCAACCAGATCCGGCGGTGCGAATTCATCCCGGCTTCCGCTGACCGCCAGTTTCAGATTCGGGATGGTTACATTGGATTCAAACCGCATCATGGCCGCCGGCGGTGATATCATAATAACGGAATCCGCCGGCACCCGGCCAAGCGTTTGGGCGATCACCCAGGCGCCGAAGGAATATCCCGCAAGGTCAATGACCGACAGGTTTCTTTCTCTTAAAAAATCAAACGCAGCCAGGATATCCGTCTGTTCTCCGGCCCCGTCATCATAGCTTCCGGTACTCCTGCCGACCCCGCGGAAGTTAAATCTCAGGGTGGCGTGCCCCTTGCGCTGATACGCCTTCTGAATGGTTTCCACAACAATGTTATTCATATCTCCGCCGTAAAGCGGATGCGGGTGGGTGATGACGACGCCCCGGCCGGTGGTCCCTTCAGACAACAGGCCCTCCAGGATAATTTGGGCGCTGCCGGTAATTTCAATGCGTTGTTCAGACATCAATGTATTTTCGATTTTTGCAGAACTGCCGCGATATCTTTGCCCAGTTCTTTTTTTTGCCAGTTTTTAAGTGTCGCGATTGATTCAATATTCTCATATTCTTGGGGATTTGATTCGGCAATGGATTTTAATACCGCATTGCTGATCAGCACTCCGGGATCCATTGCAAGTTCTGATGCCTTTTTTGCCCGCCACTGTTTCAGCACCTTGAACCTGGCGGATACGTCATTGCTGACGCGCATAGGTCGAGAATAGGGGTACTGGGGGAGCGTGTCTGCTGGCATGGCCAATGCGTTGCTGATCAGTTTTAGTATTGCGTTTCCGTACATATTCAATTGCTTATCGCTCAATACGCCGGTTTCGATCAGCTGCTGCATTGTAACGGGCCGGGTAATGGCAATTTTTGTCAGGGCGGCATTGCCGATCACTTTAAAAAGGGGGCGGTCCTTCTGTTCCGCCAGATTCAATCTGAACTCCATCAGGGCTTCAAGTACGGCAAGGCTTCGCCGGTCAAGGTGTCCGGAGCCTTTCATTTTGATAAACAGGGGCCTTTCGTTTAAAAGGCCGGACCGGACCTGGGCCAGCTCCCGGCATTCTTCGACAACCCAGTCAAGACGTCCTTTTTCCGCCAGTTCTTCTTTTTGGATTTCATAAAGCGGGATGAGATATTGAACATCCTTGGCAGCATATTCAATCATCGGTTCCGGCAGGGGCCGTTGGGACCAGTCTTTTTTCTGGTATTTTTTTTCAAGCGTGATGTCGAAGCGGTTCTGCAAAACGGTATTTAAGCCGGTCTCGGCATTTCCCAGAAACCGGCTGGCGAGTTCGGTATCAAACAGATTATGAATGACAATTTGATAGTCACGGTATAAACTCCGGACGTCGTAGTCCGCCCCATGAAAAATTTTGATTATATCCGGATCAGACAAAATTTGCGCAAGCGGTGACAGATCCGGGATGGTCAACGGATCGATAATATAGTTTAAAGAGTCGGAGGCTGCCTGAATCAGACAGACCTTTTCTTTAAAATGAAACATCGAATCCGCTTCCAGGTCAAACGCCACCACGGGTTGTCTGCGAAAGTCGGCAATGATATCGTTTAAACCGGATGCGGAATTCACATAAACAATTGTGTCGGGAACTGAAATTGTCATATCATTTTGCTGTTGGCGCATTTTGAATTATATTTACCCTTGACCTTAATAGCCATTTTTCATAAATTTTAAAATTCTTTACTTAATAAAGATGATCCCGTAAAAAGCTTTTCATGGTGAAGCATCACCACTGTATTATAAAAAATAACTTATCAATTATTTAAAAAGATTATAAATGAGTCATTTGAAAATCAGTTTTTAATGGCAAAGAAAAAAGTTCCAAATTTAAGGCGCGCAAATTCTGAGTGATGATTCGTACTTGTTGTACTATGAAGTAACGAAGAATGCAGCGCAACGCAGAAGTTGGACTTTTTACGAAGCCATTTATCATTATTAATTTTAAATGGAAAAATCGTCAATGATCAATATCTCTTTTCCGGATGGAAATGTAAAGCAGTTTGAATCGCCAACAGACGGATTGACCGTTGCTACCTCGATTTCCGAGGGATTTGCACGCAATTGCGTGGCAATGGAAGTCGACGGAACGCTCGTTGATCTGAACACCAAAATTGGCAGGGACGCCGGTGTCAGTTTTCTGACCACCAAGGATGAACGGGCATTGGAAATTATGCGGCACAGCGCAGCGCATGTCATGGCACAGGCGGTATTAAACCTCTACCCGGATGCCAAGCTGACTATCGGGCCAACCGTGGAAAACGGGTTTTATTATGATATCGATATGGAGCCGATCTCTGAAGTTGATTTCCCGAAAATTGAAGCGGAAATCAATAACATTATCAAAGCCAGGCTTCCCATCAGCCGCCGTCTGGTTTCAAAGCAGGAAGCCATGGAGTTCTACAAAGACGAATCGTATAAGCTTGAAATGATAGGAGACCTTGATGACGGCACCATTTCATTCTATTCCCAGGGAAATTTTACGGATTTGTGCCGGGGTCCCCATGTTCCGGATACCGGGTATATCAAAGCGATCAAGCTGATGAAGGTCTCAGGCGCCTATTGGCGAGCGGATCCGTCAAATCCACAGCTGCAGCGGATTTACGGCACGGCTTTTTTTGATAAGAAGGAATTGAAAGCCTACCTGAATTTTTTGGAAGAAGCCCGGAAGCGGGACCATCGAAAGATCGGTGCAGCGCTCGACCTGTTTAGTTTTCACGACGAAGCACCGGGCATGGCCTTTTTTCACCCCAAAGGGATGGAGATCTGGAACGCTCTGCTGGAATACTGGCGGGAAGAACACCGGGCAGCCGGATACGTGGAAACCAAAACCCCCATTATATTAAACCGGAGTCTATGGGAGCAGAGCGGGCACTGGGAAAATTACCGGGACAACATGTATACCGTTGTGATCGATGACATTGAATCCGCCATTAAGCCCATGAACTGCCCGGGCGGGATGCTGTTATATAAGCGGCGGAGATATTCCTATAAGGACCTGCCGTTAAGGGCGGCGGAAGTCGGCCTGGTGCACCGCCATGAGCTTTCCGGCGTATTGTCCGGTCTGTTCCGGGTCCGGGCGTTTCACCAGGATGACGCGCATATCTTCATGACCCCGGATCAGATCAAGGATGAGATTCTGGGGGTGCTGCGCCTGGTGGACCGGTTGTATAAAACTTTCGGCCTGGGGTTTCATCTGGAGCTTTCCACGCGTCCAAAGAAATCCATCGGCAGCGATGAGCAGTGGGAAAGTGCCACCAGCGGGCTCAAGGGCGCTCTGGATGCGTACGGCCTGGAATATAAAATCAATGAAGGCGACGGTGCGTTTTATGGTCCGAAAATCGACATCCATATCAAGGATGCCATCGGCCGGACCTGGCAGTGCGGCACCATCCAGCTGGATATGTCGCTGCCGGAACGGTTTGACCTTTCCTACATCGGGCCGGATAATGACAAGCACCGGCCGGTCATGATCCACCGGGTAATTTACGGATCCATTGAACGGTTTTTAGGGATTCTGATAGAGCATTTTGCCGGGAAATTCCCGCTCTGGATGTCACCGGTCCAGGTGGTGATCCTGCCCATCAATGATGATCTTTCGCCTTTTGCCGAAGAACTCCACCGGACATTTGAGAAAGCCGGCCTGCGTTCGTCGATTGATGGGCGCACCGAAAGCCTGAATAAAAAGATCCGGGAAGCCCAGATCAACCAGATTCCATTGATCATCACCGCCGGTGAAAAGGAACGGGAAAACGGAACACTTTCCGTGCG
>JAHECJ010000170.1 GCA_024641805.1 Desulfococcus sp. | reverse complement strand
GCGCATTGACAAGACATGGCATCAGAACTCCCGGGCCGTGATCGATAAGCTGGGTGCTGAAGCCATCTCCCCTGCCCTGACCGACTTCAATAATTGTTCCCGACTCTGTTTTGACAAACCCGTTTTCAATGACATGTTCAGGATCAATAAGCACCCAGCGAGCCCGGTGATTGATTGATAAAGATACGGGTGAAGCTTTGGTTTGACTATTTGATGACATTATAAAAACAGTCCCGCTGAAGCGCAGTATAACCTGCATTTTCAATCAGGCGAACAATTTCCGAACGGGGAAGACGAAATTTCACACCCGCCGCGGCCACTACATTTTCTTCGATCATGGTACTGCCGAAATCATTGGCCCCGAATGCCAGGGCTATCTGGGCAATTTTATCCCCTTGGGTGACCCATGAAACCTGAAGGTTGGCAATATTATCCAGCATCAGCCTTGAGATTGCCAGAACCCGCAAATATTGCACGGCGGTTGCCGGTTGCACGTCAATTTTGGTATTATCCGGCTGGAAAGTCCACGGGATAAATGCGGTAAATCCGTTTGATTCATCCTGAAGTTTTCTCAGTTTCAGCAAGTGTTCAATGATATGCGGTATCTCTTCCACATGGCCGAACATCATGGTGGCGGTTGTTTTTAAACCTAAAAGATGGGCTGTCCTCATGACTTCCAGCCATTCGTATGCGCTGCATTTATTGGGAGAAATCTTTTGACGGATCTCATCCACCAGAATTTCAGCCCCGCCGCCGGGTATGGAATCCAGCCCGGCTTTGATTAAGTTTTGCAGGACTTCTTTAATGGACAGGCCGGAGAGATTTGCCAGAAAAACGATCTCTGTCGGGGAAAATCCGTGAATATGTATGTTAAACCGGCTTTTAATATGCTGCAGCAGGTCAGTATAGTAACTTAAATCAAGATCGGGGTGCATGCCGCCCTGGAGCAGAATCTGGGTTCCGCCGAGCGCGATCGTTTCTTCAATTTTTTTGTCTAAAAGGGACTTTTCAATGACATATCCGTCTTGATGCCCAGGCGGCCGGAAAAACGCGCAGAACTTGCATCCCGAAATACAGACATTGGTATAGTTAATATTCCGGTCGGATACAAATGTGACCACAGAATCCGGATGAAGGTCCCTCCGACGTTTACCTGCAAGATCGGCAAGAAGAAGTAAATCTGCCTCTTCAAATAAAACAAGGGCGTCCTGGTAATCCAGACGTTGATTGCTGAAAACTTTTTCCTTAATGAATTCAATATTCGTCATTATCTTTTAACCCGTCAGAAGGTAAGAGTGAAGAGCATCCGCTATATTAAATTTCATTATAAAATGAATCCCGTTCAACAGGCTGCCACCCCGCGGATTTAATCAGGCTGGAAATTTTTTGCAGGGTCAGACCCTTGGATGACGTTGCGCCGGCCATGTGGGTGATTTTCTCTTCGATAATGGTGCCATCGAGATCATCCGCGCCAAAAGAAAGAGCTGTCTGGGCGAGTTTTTCCCCGATCATGACCCAGTAGGCCTTAATGTGATCAAAATTATCAAGCATCAGGCGTGCCATGGCAATATTCTTTAAATCATCAAAAGCGGTGGTCTGAGGGATATCCGGCAGCAACGTATTTTGCGAATGGAACGCCAGGGGGATGAATGCGCTAAAGCCGCCGGTTTTATCCTGAAGCGACCGCAGACAAATAAAATGATCGACACGTTCTTCCAGGGTTTCAATATGACCGTAGAGCATGGTGGCATTGGACGTTATGCCGGCGGCATGAATTTTTTTTACGACTTCCAGCCAGCGTTCGTGTCCGATTTTTCGCGGAAACAATTTGTCGTGAACACGGGCGCTCAGAACCTCCGCTCCGCCGCCAGGCGTCATTTCGAGCCCTGCGTCCTTTAACGCGAAAATTGTATCCTCGAGGGGTAAGCCGGAAATACTGGCCAAGTGATCGATTTCAACCGCTGTAAATGCCTTGATGGTTGCATGCGGCCTGATATCTTTAATAGTTTTGAGTAAATCCAGGTAATACGTAAACGGCAAATCCGGGTTAATTCCCCCAACCATATGGATTTCAGTAATGGGTTCGTCAATTCTGTCTAATAATTTTTTGCGGACATCATCGATGGACAACGTGAATGCTCCGGGCTGTCTATTGCTCCTCGAATATGCGCAGAACCGGCAATGATTAATGCAGATATTGGTGTAATTGAGATGCTGGTTATATACAAAAAATGCCTTTTGGCCATGACGTTTCCGCCGGACGAAATCCGCCAGATGACCGATACCGATAATATCATTGCTCTGGTAAAGCAATAGTCCATCCTCGGCCGCAAGACGCACGCCATTAAGAACTTTTTCTTTAACCGTCTTTAATTGTTTGTCTGTTATAATAAAATCCATTATTTCACATCATTTAAAGCACAAATTATGTTTTTGGGGGTCAAAAACCATTAAATATGATGAATAGGATCCAAATTATTAAAAAATGACCAGGTGGTCACAAATTAATTTACTCCACTTCCGAAAGCAAGTTTTTTTATCAATCACTGGACACATTATCCTGATTTTGTTAAATCAACGATTTAAATATAATACCTTTTTGACGGTTTAAAACCATATTTCTGATAATAACAATTTAAGATCAGGGTAAACTCATATGAAAATTATGACGCACAAAGAAATTGATCAAAAACTATGCGGAACGCCAATCATGGTTGAACCGGATATCAGCCGGATAGAAATGAAAACAGATGGATCCATGGAGGTCGACGATCTCGGCCTGGTGCATGGCGGATTTGTTTTTGGCCTAGCGGATTACGCCGCGATGCTGGCAGTAAATGATCCGAATGTGGTGCTTGGCAGCGCAGACGTAAAATTTTTAAAGCCGGTGAAAACAGGTGAAAATATTATTGCCGAGGCAAAAACGACTTCAAAAAAAGGCAGAAAACATATTGTTTCGGTCACAGTCCATCGAAATAATGAACCGGTTTTTTCCGGAGAATTTACCTGTTTTGTGCTGGACAAACATGTGCTTTTGTAGGAGAAGAAGATATACGGCGGAAGGTGAAAAATTATATTCAGAAAAAAACACCAAAAGTTTTTTCAGTTGCCTGTCTTCGAAGGATTCACAGGCTCGTTCTGGTTTATTCTGGCGATCATGGCAGAAAGTTCAGAGGCCAGAACCGATGCGCCTTCAATGTCTGATTTATCATCTATGTTTTCCGGTGTTGATTTTAATAATTCCCCCCCGGTCGAAATCAGTTCTTCGGAAACGTCTATTTTAAGCAGGTTCCCGGATCGGCTGATAATTAGGGCTACCCCGGTGCCCGTCAGCAGATTCACCTGATAAGCAATCTGATTGTCCAGTATCACCATATCGATGCTGCCAATTTGAATATCTTTTAAATCGCGAATGCTGCATTGCGCGTTAACCGCATCTTTGACCGTTTTCCGGTTCAAATTTTTCCGGATCAGGTCAAAAAGCTTTTGCTCGCCGGTTTGAATAATTTTTTGATCTGTTAATTTCACGTATTTAATCCTGTGGAGGCATAAATTCTTTTCTAACGCAATCCTGAATGGCGTGTTCAGAATCCTTACACTGTTTCAATGAATCTTTTCTATCAATTCCTCTGCCAGATCCATAAACGCGATCGCGCCTTCAGACATGATATTTTGAAAAGCAGCCGGCTTCCCCTGGGAAAACCCTTCGGATATATCTTTATCGATCGGAATCCGTGTCGATAGAATAAATTCACTGATACTTTCCAGCACCGGGAGTGAAAATTTCTCCGAAATATCTTCAATCGGACCGCATCGGTTTAAAAGAATCCCGGCAACTCTGGGCGCGAGTTGAAACTGCTCGCGTAAAGTCATTACCAGTTTAAAAAGATTTTTCATATCAGAAAACCGGTAAAGTAAATCGATGTGTGTTGTAAAATCCGTATTAAAAGGTATGACCAACCAGCCGGATGCGATCAGCACGGTTTTTAATAAATGGGGCATCTCCGCTGGCGCGTTGATGACGATGTAATCATAGTATCCCATCACCCCCTGAATCAGATCCCTGAGTTTATAAATATCCCCATCCGTGTCACCAAATAAAAAATCCGCTTTTGAAAAATCAGCACCTGCCGGCAAAATGTTAAGACAATTCAAGGCACTCTTCAAAATAACATCACCGATGGAACATCTGTCCGTCATTACCGAATAAAACCCGGGAGAATTGACAGACGATGCCATCAGGCTGGTGCCGGCGCCGACCTGCTGCCACGGATCACAATCGACCAATAATGTATTTTTTTCTAAAATGGATAAAGACACGGCAAGATTTATCGCCGTGGTTGTCTTTCCGGAATTTGATATGGGGGTGGCAATGGAGATAACGTGCGCCATAATTGCTTTTGAACTCCCAAAATAGTCAATTAGGGGATTTTAAAATGATATTATTTCAATTTTACAAATTTTATCCAAAAAATTAACCAAAGACAAGCCAAATAAGATTCTTTTTTAATTTGACGGATATCCTGTTTCTTTGTAATTTAATCGGAAGCAGCGGCGGCTTTGCGGAATTCTGAAACGGCGTACACGCCCAAGACGATACACCGTCAACGATACTTTCTGGCAACTTTTGGAGGAAATAATGGAACACTCAGTGCCATTGCGGATTTCTCGCCTTCGTGAACAAATCTCCAAACAACAAATCGATACATTTCTTGTGGTCATCGAAGAAAACCGCCGTTACCTGAGCGGCTATACCGGGGAAGACACACAGTTTGATGAATCCGCCGGTGCTTTGATTATCACTCAAAGTGAACTGATTTTAGCCACGGATTCCAGATTTGAATTACAGGCAAAAAATGAAGCGCCGCTTTACGACATTGTCTGTTATCAAAAAGGCCTGGTCAAAGAACTTCCTGGAATTTTAAAGCAGCTCAAAACAAAATGCCTTGGTATTGAAGGGCTGCGCATGTCATACAACCAATATGTTAAAATGGACCAGGAATTGGCGTCGAAGAACCTTTTCATCAATATTGTAGATACCGTTCATCTGGTGGAAAACCTTCGCCTGATAAAGGATCACGAAGAAATCAATGCAATCAGAAAGGCTGTCGATGTCGCCGAGCGCGACTTCCAGATATTCCTTCAGCAATTAAAAAAAGGAACCAAAGAGACCGCCGCCGCCTGGGAGCTTGAGAAAAAAATGAGATCTGCCGGCGCCCAGGCATTATCATTTCCAGTGATATCGGCATTTGGAAAAAACAGCGCCCTGCCCCATGCAATCCCCGGGAACCAGCCATTAAATCTCAATGAGCCCTTATTGTTTGACTGGGGCGCCAAACTCAACGGTTATTGCAGTGACATGACCCGAACAGTTACTCTTGGACAGCCCGACCGGCAATTTCAAAAAATTTTTAATATCGTTTACGATGCCCAAAAAAAAGCCATTGCTGCCATCCGCCCCGGTGCCAACTCGAAACATATTGATGATATAGCCCGTAATCATATTGCCGAAAAAGGATTTAAGGATTATTTCGGTCACGGCCTGGGGCACGGTGTCGGGTTGGCGGTTCATGAGCCCCCGTCTATCAGCCCTTTGGCGGAAAAAAACATCATAATTGAAGAAAACATGATATTTACTGTTGAACCCGGCATCTACCTGCCTGATTGGGGCGGTATCCGGCTTGAGAATATGGTTCTTGTGACAAAA
>JAHECJ010000169.1 GCA_024641805.1 Desulfococcus sp. | reverse complement strand
TCCAAATGTATCATAACCAGAAAAACAAGGCATATCAGGATCAGAATATCGGTGATGGGATCATTGACAATGAAGACACCAATCAATTTTCAGACAATAACTCTCTAAACAGGTTAACACACCGAGTGGATGGTTATTTGAGCTATTATTCCGGCAACAGACTGTTCCTGCGTGCCATGGACCAGTATAAAATCTCGTATGACGCATTTTCAGACCGCGCTTATTTCACTGATGATAAGTACAGTTCCAACCTGTTCAGTGTTGCCGGAACCGTTGATGCCACCAGCAAGTTACAACTGAGGCTGGATTATTCCAATTTTGATCTTAATTATAAAGACCAGCCCGACAATGATGACGACCGGATGGACAACTCCATCGGTGCGTATTTATTTTTCCGGATGACTGAAAAAACATCGGCATTTGTCGAATATGAATTTGCAGACATCAACTACGACACCAGCGATAAGGACAGTTATGAAAATCGTTATTTTGCAGGGTTGCGATGGCAAATGACCGGAAAGTCAAGCGGACAGATAAAAGGCGGGTACGGGGAAAAAACATTTGATACAGCTACTTCCATTTTGCCGGATAACGACGTTAGTCTATCCGATGTTTCTTCAGGCAACTGGATAGCGGAAATCCAGCTTGATCATAACTTAAACTCCCGCACCAACCTGACGCTCAATGCATATCGCCGATATGATGAGGTAATGGAACACCGCTATAATTATGGCACTGTCCAGGATTTTTATGCCGATTATACCCTGGCGCATTTTGTGGGTTTCAAGATAAGCCGGGATCTCACCAGCAAAATTCATATATTTTTAGACACTTCCTATTTTTATGATGTATTTAAAGGCAGCCGGCAGATCGACCGTGATGGCAAAAGCGATGAAAGGAAAGACAATGAATTCGCAATATCACCGTCCATTAAATATAATATTCGCAAATGGCTGAGTCTCAGCGGCGCTTACATTTATACGGATCATGGTTCCAATTATCCAACGCATGACTATATCGATCATACATTCTTCGTTCAAGCCAGCCTGTTTTTGTAAAAATCAGCACCGAGCTGGGATCTAACCTTTAGCCCGACAGAATTAAGAATTGTTATTTTTGCAAAACAGCTTAATTTGTTATAAGCTGTTTTTTTTAGTTACAGGCTCAAAAAATGAAGCATTTTTTTTATATAATATTACTCATCAGCATACTGGTCAGTTTCACGCCTAATGCAGAAGCCCAGGATTATATCCTGGGTGAAGGCGATGTTTTGACCGTTTCCGTATACGACCATCCCGACTTGAAAACAACGGTCAGGATAAGCGGGGACGGGATGGTTACACTGCCCTTGATCGGTCAGATTCCCGCTGCTGGGCAGAGCATCGAAAAAATGAGTTCAACAATCGAAAGCCTTCTGGCGGATGGATATATTATCAACCCCCACGTCACAATATTTATCGAAGAATTCCGGAGCCTTAAAGCAACGATTCTCGGGGGGGTAGCCAGTCCGGGCCTATACGAAATGAAGGGCCGAACAACTCTTTTGGAACTCATTTCCAAGGCCGGGGGGCTTAAAGAAAATTCTTCAGGCGAGGCGATTATTCAACGAAACCAGCCGGACAGCAAAGAGAAAAAAATTATTGTTGTTAACCTCTTCCAGCTTATGGAACAGGGGCAGGAATCGCAAAATCTGTCTATTGTGAACGGAGATAATATTTATATTCCAAAGAAGAAGGTTTTTTATGTGACGGGAGAAGTGAAGAGCCCGGCTGCATATGATTATGAAGAAAACCTTATGGTAATACAGGCGATCACCAAAGCAGGCGGCCTTAATGACAAGGCCGCGCCTTCCCGAATCAGGATTATCCGCTCCACAGACGGCAAAGAACAGGTAATTGAAAATGTCAAAATGGATCTGCTGGTGCAACCCAATGACGTCATTGTTGTTCCTGAAAGTTATTTTTAAGTGATGGGTACTTAAACCAATCCTCAAGCCAAGTGGTCATTTATGCTTAGAGAAGAAGACATCCCAATAAAAAATTATTTATATGTAATGCTTCGCAGAAAAAATATTATTCTGCTTGTCTTCCTTGTTTGTCTTCCGTTCGTTTTAATCCAGGCCTTTTCCGCCACCCCGGTTTACCAGGCGACCACAAAACTCTTAATCCAGAACAATTATGACCCCTCTTTTGCATCAAATTATCGGTTCGGCTACGATCCTTATTTCCTATCCACACAATCCCAACTGATAAAAAGCAGCAAGGTTGCGTCAAAAGTAGTAAAATCTTTAAACCTTGATGAAACTTACAGCCGATATTTTCAGGAGAAAAATCAGGATTCATCCATCGCACAAGACGTGATCAACTGGTTTAAAAATCTTTATTCAGTCGCTCTAAAATTGGCGGGAATCGATAACAATTCACCTCCAGCCGATGAAGCCGCCAAACCCGGGCGGACTGATGAAGAAACAAAAAATGAAAAGGTTGACTCTCTTGCCAAAATGGTGCGAAACGGCATTACCGTAGAAAACGATCCGGAAAAAGGCGATATCGTTAATGTGAGTTTTTCTTCCACAAACCCTGTTTTTGCAGCCGATGTGGTCAATTCCGTCGCATCAGCCTACAAACAGTTACTCATGGAAATGAAGCTTGAATCCTCCGCTCAAACCCTTGAATGGCTGAAAACCAATTCAGACGATGAAAGGGCCAAGCTTGAAATCAGCGAAAAAACGCTTCGGGAATATAAAAAGGAACATGATATCTATACGGTCAATGACCAGGAAGCGATTTTCCCCGAAAAAATAACACAGATCAGCACCAACCTGACCCAGGCGCAGGCGGAAGTCAATGAGTTGGAATCGCTCTACCAGGAAATTAACCGGATAACACCTGAAGAAGCCCTGAACCTGCCGGTGGTTGCCGACAATGATACCGTCAAGGAACTGCGGCGGCAGTTTATTAATAAAGAACAGGAAATTGCCGGCCTGTCTAAAAGTATCGGATACAAACATCCGAAAATGATCCGAGCAAAAAAAGACTTGGCTGCTCTGGAAGACAAGCTCAACGATGAAATCCAGAATGTGATTCAATCGGTTAAAAGCAGGTATGAAGTGGCGGTTCAAAAGGCCAAAAGCCTGCAAGCCCTCCTGAACTCAACAAAGCAGAATGCCGCTCTTATGAGCGACAAGTTTATTCAATATGAAATTCTTAATCGGGATGTTGAGGTCCACCGCCTTTTATATGACCGCTTGCTTAGCCGGATTAAGGAATATAATGTCACGGAACAACAGCAGACCGTCGAAGTCTGGGTGGTTGAAACCGCGGATCCACCGAACTCACCGATTACCAAAGGGCCTAAGCGGACTGTGTTGCTGGGTATCATTTTCAGTCTGGTGGCGGGTCTCGGCCTGGCATTCTTCCTGGATTATCTGGATAATACGGTCAAGACTTCAGAAGATGCGGAAGAACGCCTTGGCCTGCCGATCATAGGAATGATTCCGCTTTTAAAAGAAAACGAAGAGGATATTGAAAAAATTGTTGTCCAGTCTCCAAGTTCAATTGTATCTGAGGCTTATAAGGCCATCCGAACTTCAGTACTTTTATCCTCAGCGGACGGTGCTCCCAAAAGCATTCTTATTTCCAGCATGAACCAGGGAGTCGGGAAAACAGCTACGTCCATCAACCTGGCTATTTCATTTGCTCAATCTGATAAAAAAGTGCTTTTGATTGATGGGGACATGCGACGGGCCAGAATTCACAAAATTTTTACCCTGGACAACACGTCCGGCCTGAGCACTTACCTGTCAGGTCAGTCAGATATCACTATATTGAAATGTAATGAATTGGAATACCTTGATATTTTTCCAGCAGGTCCGGTTCCGCCAAACCCGTCCGAACTGTTAAGCTCTTCAAAACTCAACGATTTGATCGCGGATGTTTCCAAACATTATGATTTTATTATCTTCGACTCCCCCCCGATGTTCAATGTCAGCGACGCGCTTTTAATCAGTAAAGTCGCAAAACAAACCATACTGGTCTCCCGTTCCGGTTTTACCACCTATGCTGCCGTGACCAGAGCGAATAAAATGTTAACCGACATCAATTCCGAAATGCTTGGATTGATCATCAATGCAGTGGATTTAAAGAAACAGCATCAATACTATTCCAAGTATGATGGTCCTTACGGTTATTATAAAAATGACTATAGCTATTCATAATGCCCGGCCGCATGATTGATCTTCACTGCCACATTCTGCCGACTCTGGATGACGGCCCGTCTGATTTTGAAGAATCCCTTGAAATGGCGAGAATCGCGTCCAGGGATGGCGTTTGTAAAATCATCGCAACCCCCCATGTCTATAACGACAAATTTGCCATTCAGGATATCATCAAGCAAGTTGATCTGTTGAACGTGCTATTAAAAGAAAATGACATTCCGATTTCCGTTTATCCAGGCGCTGAAGTATCCATCGGTCTGGATCCCGCCCTGATTCCATCATATACACTAAACCAAACGAATTATATACTTATTGAATTCCCGCACAACCACTTGCCATCGTTTGCCGGAAAAATCCTTGCCTGGCTCATTTCAAAAGGACTTAAGCCGATTATTGCACACCCTGAACGAAATTATTCCGTCATCCGCTCACCTGAACTGTTGCTCAATCTTCTAAACAGAAATATGTACGTCCAGGTTACTGCCGACAGCCTCACCGGTGATTTTGGCACGGACATTCAATATTGCACGGATTATTTGCTGAATTCCGGGAAGGTGGATTTTATTGCCTCGGATGCCCACTCTAAGGATTTTCGAATACCAGTCCTTTCCGAGGCGTTAGAAATTGCCGCAACCCGTATCGGCAGGCAGGCTTCACAACGTCTAGTCAGCACCAACCCGACGGCAATTCTGACCGGAGAGGAAATTCATTAAAATCAAGCAAATTATACCTTCCCGAAAATGAAAAAAACCGCTTATTATCTTTTTTTGACTGCCCTGTTATTCTCGCCCATGGCATTTGGGACAGTGGAGACCTGGTCTTACCTGATAATGGAAACCATTATTTGCGCCAGTGCCCTGTTTCTGGCTTTTTCTCCAGGCCAAAAAAATTTTTACCAGGTGCCTGGGGGTATCCCCCTGATACTGGTAATCGGGTTCACATTATTACAAATCGTTCCCCTGCCGGGGACTATTGTTAAATTCCTGTCCCCTGCGACCTTTGCCATCTATCATAATTCCTCCGGACTTACCGGCCCCAACCACTGGTTTCCGTTTTCCATTTGTCCCCGCGCCACATTAATGGAACTTCTCAGATTTTCCGCGTATGTACTTTTTTACATCACTGCCATACAGCTTTTGGCCGATCGAAACCTTTTAAAAAAAACCGTTGCAGTGGTTGCCTGGTTTGCTGCATTGCTGTCGATAGTTGTCATTATTGAATTTATCACGGAAAGCCTGAACTATCCGATGCCCCATGGTAAAATCTTGTGGATAAGACAATTACGACACGGCGGCAGCCCTGTCGGGCCTTATGTAAACCGGAATCATTATGCTGGGCTCATGGAGATGATTTTCCCGCTCGTTCTTGGCATATTCCTGGCGTACCGCCCGATCATCACAAAAATTTCACTTAAAAGAAGTATTGGCGATTTTTTTAATCATAAACGGGTCAATCATCATTTTTATTATGGTACTACCGCCATTCTCATCGCA
>JAHECJ010000168.1 GCA_024641805.1 Desulfococcus sp. | reverse complement strand
CATCCGTGGAAACAGGATATATGGAAGAAAAAACTACCGGCTGCGTCTCTTTAAATCCGGGCAGGGATTTTTGACAGGGATTTTTTTTCAATGTTATGGTGTCACCGCATTTGGTGTCACTGACGGTTTTAATTCCGGCAATCACATACCCGACTTCGCCGGCGACAAGATCCGGTTTGGGGACGCGGACAATCTGAAAAATACCGACTTCTTCCACAAAATACCGGGCCTTGTTTGACATGAACATGATTTCATCACCGGTTTTGATTTTTCCCTGCATAATCCGAAAATGAATGATGGTCCCTCGGTATGGATCATAATGGGAATCAAATATCAGGGCCTGGAGGGGAGCATCAGGATCACCTTTGGGTGCCGGAAGGCGATTGACGACCGCCTCTAAAATTTCATCAATACCGATCCCTTCCTTTGCCGAACACAGAATTGCAGCTTCTGAATCGAGACCCAGGTCTTCTTCAATTTGTTCCCGGACCATTTCAATTTCAGCGGAAGGAAGATCAATTTTGTTAATAATCGGAATAATTTCCAGATCATGATCAACCGCCAGATACATATTGGCAATTGTCTGTGCCTCGACCCCCTGGCTCGCGTCAACTAACAACAGCGCACCTTCACAGGATGCAAGTGCTCTCGAAACCTCATAGCTGAAATCGACATGCCCCGGAGTATCGATCAGGTTTAAGGTATAGAGTTTCCCATCTTTGGCCTCATAGGGCAGACAAACCGTTTGGCTCTTGATCGTGATGCCTCTTTCCCGTTCGATATCCATAGTATCTAGCATCTGATTCTTGAAATCACGAGCCGACACCAGATCCGTTGTCTGAATCAATCGATCGGAAAGCGTTGACTTGCCATGATCAATGTGTGCAATAATACTGAAATTTCTTATGTTTTTCATATTGATAAAATTAGCTTTTCTATTTATTAGATAAAAACAAATCTAAACTTCGTTCTATCTGCAATATTGACAAAAGGAATTTGACTTAATTGCATTTGTTGTGTTAATAAAATCACATAAATTTATAAAAACAATATTATTTATCAAGCCTCCCAAGACATGTCAATAAGAGTCATATGATACAAACCTTAAAATTATATTTTTTAAAACAATGACCGCGAGAATTTTAATAGTTGATGACGATCATGCCATCAGAAATTCCATACAGGAATTTCTGACTATTTTTGATTTTAAAACCTATACCGCTGAAAGCGCTGAACAGGCGCTGTCTTTTCTTAAAACCTATCATGTGGATGTCATTATCACCGATATTATCATGACCGGTATGGACGGCCTTGAGATGACGAAAGTTATCAAGGCAACCTATGATACCGATATTATTGTAATTACAGGCTACTCCGGGGACTATTCCTATGAAGAAGCGATCAACAAGGGAGCTGATGATTTTATTTTCAAACCGGTTAAGTTTGAAGAATTGCTGCTGCGTCTGAAACGGGTGTTAAGAGAACGCGTCCTTACCCAGGAACGTACCCAGATGCTGGAAAAGCTCAGAGAACTAGCGATCACGGACGACTTGACAAAACTTTATAACTCCAGGCATTTTTACCATCAACTGGAAAATGAAATCAATCGTTATCAGCGATATCAGCGCCCTCTTTCACTGCTCCTGATCGACGTGGATCACTTCAAGGAGTTCAATGATACCCATGGCCACCTTGAGGGCGATAAAGTTCTCTATAAAATTGCAAAACTGATCACATCCTGCCTGAGAACAATGGATACCGCCTATCGGTACGGAGGGGAAGAGTTCACCGTGATACTTCCGGAAACAACCTGTGACTCTGCGATGGCTGTTTCCGAGCGCATCAATGATGTGGTTAAGAACGAGCTTTTTATCGGGGATGATAAAAAAGACATGTCCGTCAGTATCGGCGTAACCGAATATTTACCCGGCGAACAGGTAACCGAATTTGTCAGTCGGGCGGACAAAGCAATGTATATGGCCAAGGAAGGCGGGAGAAACCGGACCTCGCTCCTGCTGCCATAACCCTCCCGGCACTTTTCCATGGGCTCCGCCTACCACGGCTGTTGAATCCTGACTTTTAAAAACAGATCTCCCGGCTGACCGTCCGGTATCTGTCTGCCGGCCCCGCTTAGCCTGAGAATCTTTCCATCTTTAGTACCGGCAGGAATCGCCACGTTATAAAACCGGTTATAAAATCCCCACGGTACATTGATCTTTTTTTTGACACCGGCGGCTGCCTCATACGGGGTAATGGTAATTTCCTCATATCTGTCTTTTTCCTGCCGCTGGTTAAATGTATTCAGCACCTGGAAATACGGGGTTGCTTTCCTTTTGAAAGATGCATTTTTTAGACTGCCGGCAAAGCTGGTCTGAGGCAGTATATTAAAAAATTTCAAACTGACCATTCCGAAAACAAATCCGCCGATATGCGCCCACCAGGCAATTCCGGCGGCCTCCGCACTGCTGGAAGCAGCATTAAGAACCTGTAGGACAAACCAGAACCCCAGAAAAAAAACCGCGGGAATTTCCACAAACCAGGGAAAAATAATAATCGGAATTAAAGTTAAAATTCTGGAATGCGGGTAAAGGATAAAGTATGCCCCCATCACACCGGCAATCGCACCGCTTGCTCCGATGGTCGGAGCCACGGAGTGGTAATTCAAAAGCAAATGAAAAAGGCCGGATACCACTCCGCAGAGTAAATAAAATATGAGATAGTAAAAGGAACCCATCCGGTCTTCGACATTATCGCCGAAAATATGCAGAAACCACATGTTGCCCAGGATATGCAAAAAACCGCCGTGAAGAAACATGAATGATATCAGTGAAAAAAGCTGCTGTCCGAGTGAAAAATATGAAAAAATATTCGGATCGGAAAAACGTGCCGGTACCAATCCGTATGTATAAATAAAACGATCGGCATTGAGCCCCTGGGACATCTGGATCAAAAATACGGCGATATTAATCCCGATCAGCGTTGAATTAACCACCGGGTAATGCTTAGAGGGAATGGTATCGCGAATGGGAATCATTTAATTGAAAGTGAAGGAAAATTCTCATTTTTGGGACAAAGCGGACGTAATCCGCATGCTGATATCAACAAACGACGCTGCGTGGATGAGTGCACCCACGGAAATAATATCCACGCCTGTTTCCGCAAGACGTTTCAAGTTGCCTTTGCAAACCCGGCCGGACACTTCCACAACGGCCTTTCCGTTTATTAAATCAACTGCGGACCGGATATCCTCGATCTCCATATTATCAAGCATAATGACGTCGGCTCCGGCTTCCAGCGCCTGGCCGACTTCATTCAGATCAGACGTTTCAATTTCGATTTTTATCAGATGGGACACCTGCTTCCGAATATATTCAACCGCTTTTGGAATACCCCCGAACGCCTCAATATGATTGTCTTTAATTAATACGCCATCATAGAGCCCCATTCGATGGTTATACGCGCCGCCCACACGGACCGCGTACTTGTCGAGAACCCGCCAGCCTGGAACTGTTTTGCGCGTATCAACCAGCCGGGCTTTTGCATTCCCCAGTTCCTTTACATAACCGCTGACATTGGTTGCGATCCCGGATAACCGCTGAAGAAAATTTAATGCGGTCCGCTCGCCAATCAAAAGCGTTCTCAATGAAGCAGTAATCCCTGCTATTACATCACCGGACTGGATATTGTCTCCATCCTGAAACCGGGACACAAATCCAATATCCGGTTCGAATTTTTCGAAAGTCCTTTTGGCGATATCCAATCCGGCGATGACAATGGATTCCTTGGCAATAATCTCGCCTCTCCCCTTGGCAGCAGGATCCGGCAGATGATCGGTGGTAATGTCTCCGGACCCGATATCCTCGGCAATGGCAAGATCAATCAGATGTTCCGTTGACTGCGATAATAAGCTGCTTCCGTGAAATGGTTTCATATCCTATCCGGCCTGAATGGATTTAATCCTGTCAAGATTGGCACACAACTTTTGCTTTTTTTCAACATATTCCTGAAACTGATTTTTTGTCTTATCAACAATCGCTTCAGGTGCTTTATTGAAAAATCCAGGATTATTTAATTTTTTATCTAATTTTTCAATTTCGACATCGATTTTTGAAATTTCCTTTTCAAGCCGATCGATTTCTTTTCCAAGATCAATAATTCCTTCCAGAAAAACTGAAATCGTTGCCTGATCAACAATCGCCGTTGCAGTGCCCTTTGGTTTTTCACCGACCGGCTCTACCCGAAATATCGCCAGTCTGGCGAGGTTGACAATAAAGTCCTGATTCTTTTCAAGCAGACTTTTTGTTTTTTCATCTGATGTCTGAACAAGAACATCCAGAGACTGCGACGGAGAAATATTCATCTCCCCACGAACGTTACGGATCGCATTGATAATAGCCATAATGAGATCCATTTCTTTGACAGCATCCGAGTTGTATGCAATCGTATCAAACCCCGTTTCTTTTGTGGGGAATGTCGCTTTCATAATCGACCCCTTGGTTCCCGGCAAAATATGCCAGATTTCCTCAGTGACAAAAGGGATAATGGGATGCAGCAGGATCAATGTGTCATGGAGAACCCGCCACAAAACTTTTTTGGATGATAGTTGTTCAACCTCTCCTTTATTTCCGTAAAGTGCCGGCTTAATGAATTCCAGATACCAGTCACAAAACTCATGCCAGACAAACTGATAAAGGGCATTGGCTGCATCGTTGAACCGGTAGGTTTCCAAAGCATCCGACATATTTTGAGAAATCGTTTTCAGCCGATCCAGGATCCAGCGATCCGGAAGGGATAGATTGGAAAAATCTTCACTGGCATGATTCTCTTTGATGTGCATAAACGAAAACCGCGCTGCGTTCCATAGTTTGTTAATAAAATTACGATAACCTTCAATACGTTTTTCAGACAGTTTAATGTCCCGGCCCTGGGCGGCGAAAGCGGTCAGGGTAAATCGCAGGGAATCGGTACCGAATTTTTCGATAATGGTAATCGGATCAATCACATTGCCAGTGGATTTGCTCATTTTTTTGCCGTTTTCATCGCGCACCAGGGCATGGATGTAAACATCATCAAACGGCACATTTTCCATAAAATGAATCCCCATCATCATCATGCGTGCGACCCAGAAAAAAAGGATATCAAATCCGGTTACCAGAACGGAGGTGGGGTAAAATGATTTTAACAGCGGTGTTTCATCCGGCCACCCCATAGTCGAAAACGGCCACAGCGCAGAGCTGAACCAGGTGTCCAGCACGTCCGGATCCTGGACAAGATCGGAACTGTTGCAGATCAGGCAATGGTCGGGCGCTTCCAAGGCAACACTCACTTCCTGACATTTACCGCAGGTCCAGGCCGGGATCTGGTGCCCCCACCATATCTGCCGGGAAATGCACCAGTCACGGATGTTTTCCAGCCATTTATAATAGTCGTTTTCCCATTTTTCAGGAACTATTTTTGTCTGACCGTTTTTAACGGCCGCCATGGCTTTTTCAGCCAAAGGCCCGGCTTTTACAAACCATTGTTTGGAAAGATTCGGTTCGACAACCGTATTGCAACGGTAGCAATGCCCGACACCGTGATTATGGGATTCAACTTTTACAAGCAGCCCCTGGGCTTCAAGATCTTTTAAAACAGCTTTCCGGCACTCAAAACGATCAAGCCCTTCATACTTTCCGGCTTCAGCCGTCATTAAACCATCATCCCCAATAACCTTGATACTTG
>JAHECJ010000167.1 GCA_024641805.1 Desulfococcus sp. | reverse complement strand
GCTGTTAAAACCGGTAATATGGCCCCCGGCAATACCGGCGTAGACAGATGAAATTTCACACCCGGCCATCATTTCTGCTTCCCTGACGGCTTTATTAATTGAATCCACCGTGGATTCAATGTTAACGACCACGCCCTTGCGCAAACCGACTGACGGGTATGTGCCGATCCCGATTATATTCACATTGTTGCCCGATAACTCTGCGACTACGGCACAGATCTTTGTCGTACCGATATCCAGCCCAACAATAATTTCTTCCTGGTTTTTCACGCTAAGCCTCCTTTTTATCCGTGTCGGACAATTCCTCATTTCCGGGTCTGGCCACAATGCGGTCCGGATTTCTCAGATCAATTTCTTCAATGAATGCAATATTTTCATCCTGCTCTATATAAGCGAGAATCTTCTCCAGCCGACTGTATTTTTTCCGGTAGTCTCCGTATCCAAGCTTAACCGTTTTCACCGGACCATCTGTTTCAAATGTCAATCCGATTTCTCGATCAACATTAATTTTCCTAATCAGCGTATTGGGCAAAGAGCCTTCCGGCGACCTGCCGAGCCGTAACACTTCCAGCACCGAGGAAAAAACCGGAGTTTCCGGCGTTTCCGATGTGCGCCAGTCGGAATAAACAATCCCGGATATTATCGGCAATCCGGACATCTCTAAATCGAGCGCTTCTTTAAAAATAACCCCGTCGCTGTTAATGAGAAATTTTTTACCAAAATCCAGCACCGCCAGCGGCGTCTGCTCCTGGATACGGATTGCGATATCTCCCGGAAATGTCCTGCGGATATCCGCCTGGGCGATCCAGGGATGCGCAAGCAGTCTTTCTCTGACAGTCTTCAGGTTCAGGGATACAAGATTGATCCCTTTTTCAATTCCCGCTGTTTCAAGAATCTGGTCCGGGGTCAGCCGCTGCCCGCCTTCCACGCTGATTCTAACCGCTTTGAAATAATCACACTGCGTTAAAACATCGTGGATAAAAATAAACATCAGGCTCATCCCGACGATCATCAGCGCCAGAAATGTGCTTTTAAAAAGAATGAGTATGCCCTGCTTAATCGTCATGGCACGATTTTTAACAGGTACCTTCTTTTTATATCGATTTTTTTTGGGTTGATTAATCGCCAACAATTTTAACTTCCGGCTCCAGCATAACGTTAAATTTTTGAAATACGGTTTCCTGAACGATCCTCATTAAACGGATAATGTCATCGGCTGATGCCTTTCCACGGTTGACAATGAAATTCGCATGTTTTTCCGAGACCTCCGCGTCTCCCACTCGAAGACCCTTGGCACCAGCCAGATCAATTAATTTCCCCGCAGACTCCCGGTCATCCGGATTCCTGAAAAAGCATCCGGCTGATGCAAAACCAATGGGTTGTGATTTCTTCCTGGCGTTTAACATCGTATCTGCTTCCGCTTTCAAACTTTCCGGGCTTTGCTGCGAAAGTGAAAAAATTGCTTCCAGAATGACGCTTGATGACAAATCCCCGCTGCTTTCTGATGCAAATGAAAGGGACCGGTATGAAAATTTTAACGCGCCTTTTTCCATGGATTCGACTTTGCCGTCCGGCTGTATAATCCGGATGCCGTCGATCACATTGCCGATGGATCCCTTCCAGGCACCCGCATTCATGCGGACGGCACCGCCGACGGTTCCGGGAATCCCCAGAGCGAAATTGAGTCCGGAAAGGCCATTTCTGATGGCAAACCGGCAAAGCGTGCCCAGGTTGGCACCCGCCATCGCGGATAGACCGGTTAATCCCTGCCGTGAAATCCTTGCCAGATTTTTTGCCAGGGAAATCACGATACCGCGAATTCCCCGGTCTCTGACCAGCAGGTTGGTCCCGCCGCCGATAATGAAAAACGGCAATCCATTGTCATTTATCCATTTGATCAAAAAAATCATTTCAGTTTCATCAATCGCCGTCACGAATGCATCTGCCGGTCCCCCGACACGGAAGGTGGTATGGGCCGACATCGGTTCATCAAACCTTACCCGGTCTGAGAGTCTGCTCTGTAACTGTTTTTTAAGTTCTGAATTTATGGCCATACCGATCACTGAAAGCATTCAAACATCCTGATGCGATTCGCATCCGCAATTTTCGAGTTTTTTCAATAACAACTCCCCAGCCTTCCATACATCACCGGCGCCCAGCGTCAGCACAAGATCCCCTTCCTTCACCATTTTTGCCAGGCATCTGACGGCATCCGCCATTTCATTAAAATATTTCACTTCTTTATGCCCATGGGCCTTGATTCCATCAAAAAGCATTACATGGTCAATCCCTTCAATCCGGTCCTCTCCCGCCGCATAAATCGGAAGCAGAATTAACAGGTCCGACTGATAAAATGCCCGTGTAAATTCATCATACAGCGCCCGGGTCCGCGAATACCGATGGGCCTGAAAGATGACAATGAGTCGCCTGCCGGGCCAGCTTTTTCTGATGGCGTCTAATGTGACTTTGATTTCCGTGGGATGATGTCCGTAGTCATCCAGTACTTTGACGCCGGCGACATCACCCTTGACTTCCAGGCGCCGCTGAACGCCCTGAATCTTTTCCAGCGCAATTTGAATTTTCTGAAATGGGATATCGAGTTCCAGTCCCACACAAATCGTTGCCAGCGAATTGTACACATTATGCATACCCGGCAGATTCAATTTGACTTGTCCGTAACATTCATCCTTGCGAAACACATTATACCGACTCTGCATCCCTTCAAACTCGACATCGCGGGCCTGGACATCCGCCTGAGCGGTTAACCCGTAGGTAATGAACCGTTTTTTGATTTTTGGAATAATCTCCTGGATCGCTTCGTTATCCAGACACAGGACCGCCAGCCCGTAAAACGGGATGCGGTCGATAAAACTCAAAAAAACCGATTTGATATTTTCGATGTTTTCATAAAAATCCACATGTTCCAGATCGATATTGGTCACCACTGCGATGGCCGGGGAAAACTTCAAAAATGATCCGTCGCTTTCATCCGCTTCCGCGACAATAAAGTCCCCTTCCCCCAACACCGCGTTGGTGTTGATACTTTTTAATTTACCACCAATCACCACTGTGGGATCGAGGCCGCCTTCTGCCAGAACGCTTGCGACCATTGATGTGGTGGATGTCTTTCCATGAGCGCCCGCCACGGCAATGCTGTATTTCAATCGCATCAGTTCAGCCAGCATTTCCGCTCTCGGAATCACTGGAATGGACGCTTCCAGTGCGGCGCGGACCTCGGGGTTCCCGGTACGGATGGCCGATGATGTCACAACAACATCCACGTTTTGGATATGCTCGGCATGATGGCCCTCAAATATATTCCCGCCCAGTTTTTTCAACCGATCGGTAACGTCGGACAGGACAACGTCGGACCCGGAAACGTGATATCCCAGGGTCAGCAGCAGTTCGGCGATGCCGCTCATTCCGATTCCGCCGATCCCGACAAAAAATATGTGATATTGTTTTCGATACATAGGTGCTCTTAAATATTAAATGTGATCCCCATCATGCCGATTTCCGCCCGCCGGTGTTGATCAAACGGTAAATATCTTCCGCTATTCTCCGGGCCGCATCCGGATGACTGAGTTCCCTGATCTTTTGTTTCATACGGCCTGTCACTTCAGGACGCTCTGAATAATACTCGATTCTTTTGGCCAGAATGTTTCCGTTGAGATCTTTTTCCTGAATCATTTCCGCCGCCCCTTTCTCGGCCAGCGCCCGTGCATTTAACATCTGGTGGTCCTCGGTTGCATAGGGGAACGGGATGAGAACAGCGGCCTTGCCGGCAACGGTCAATTCGGCAACTGTCGTGGCTCCCGACCGGCAGATTACAAGGTCTGCCTCACGGTAACGGTCTGCCATGTTTCCAAAAAAAGGCGCCACATCCGCCGCGATTTTCATTTGCTGATATACTTTCCGGACCTCATCCTCATCCCGGATCCCGGTCTGGTGGACAAAACGGTATTTCCCGGGATCCTGCAAATATACGACGCTGTCGATGGCCGCCATATTGATGCTGTGCGCTCCCTGACTGCCGCCCAGGATTAAAACATTGAACAGCCGTTCCGGCGCTTCCTGCATCAAATCTCCGTCAGCACTCTTTCCCGCGGATGCCAATATTTCACTTCGAACCGGGTTGCCGGTAAAACTAATTTTTTCTTTGCAGGATGATTTAAATCCTGTATCCGGAAATGAAACATAAATTCTTTCGGCCAGCCCGGATAAAAGCCTGTTGGTCAGCCCCGGAATGCTGTTTTGTTCACAAATCACGCGGTGAACCCTTAACAGCCAGGCAGCGGCAATGACCGGACCCGCGGAATAAGCCCCCATGCCGATGACAACATCCGCTTTAAATTCAAGCAGAAGTTTGATTGAATCCGTCAGCCCTTTCGGGAGCCGGGTCATGGCGCCCAATTTTGAAAAGATGTGCTTTCCCTTAATTCCTTCAACGGATATCAGTTTTTTTTCATACGGCGTTCCGGCCAGAACCGTTTCTTCAATTTTTTTACCGCTGGTGACGAACATCACCCGGGTTTTGGGGGCCTGTTGCATAAACGCTTCGGCAATGGCAAGGCCCGGGAACAAATGGCCCCCGGTGCCGCCGCCGGCAATAACAATGCGCAATGCCGGTTTCTGATCCGATTCGGCTGCGCTGTTTCCGGAAGGCGCTTTCCTCAGGAAATTTGTTATTGTTTTTGAGATGCCCATACGTTCATCAATACCCCGATGAGTGCCAGATTAATGACCAGTGACGATCCGCCGTAACTTAAAAACGGCAATGTGAGTCCTTTGGTCGGCAACAGACTCAAGTTTACTGCCATATTGATCACAGCCTGTAGTGCAATGGAAATGGAGATTCCCAGTGCAAGCAGCGAACCGAAAAAATCCCGTTCGGACCTTGCAATTTCAAGCCCCCGCCATAAAATAATGAGATACAGAAACATCACAATCAAAACCCATCTTAACCCGCCTTCTTCACCGATCACCGAGAAAATAAAATCCGTATGCGGATCCGGAAGGTAGAACAGCTTCTGATATCCCTGGCCGAAGCCTTTTCCCCAGATGCCGCCGGATCCGAATCCCATTAACGAATGAATTACCTGGTATCCTTCGTCTTTGGGATATTGCCATGGATCCAGAAACTACATGCACCTTTTCAACCGATAGTTGCTGGAAAAAATCAAAAAAATGGCCGCCGGAAGCACAAAAAACAGTGCAGACAGGCTCAGCTGGGAAAACCGAACGCGCCCGGCAAACATGATCAGCCATGACATCATCCAGAATATCGCGACAGACCCGTAATCCGGCTGCAGCAGGATCATCACGGAAAAAAGCAGCAGCACCATGACATGAGGCAGAAATCCGATACTGAACCTTTCAATCTCATCCTGTTTTTTCGTTATCGAATAGCCCATGAATACAATCAGGGCAAAACGGGCAAATTCGACCGGCTGAAACCGGATTCCCTTGAACTGGATCCACCTGATCGCGCCTTTGACCTGATGCCCCATCCCGTTAATCAGCACGATCGTCAGTAATGCCAGAGCCCCGGCGATGAGAACATATGTCAGGCCCCGATAGAGACGGTATGGTATATAACGGCAGACCAGCATGGCAACCAATCCGATCCCGGCAAAGATCATCTGTTTTGTAAAAAAATAATATTCATTTCCATAATCATGGAGTGCGATGGCGCTGCTGGCGCTGTAGACCATGGCGACGCCGATTCCGGTCAGAAAGAGGACCGGTAGCATGATGGTCACG
>JAHECJ010000166.1 GCA_024641805.1 Desulfococcus sp. | reverse complement strand
GAAGGCTGGTTTTTTACCTGGACGCCCGAAGAACTGGAAAGTGTTTTAGGTAAAGACCGAGCCGAAATTATTAAAAAATATTATTTCGTTGGCCGAACGCCTAATTTTGAAGGCCGCCATATTTTGCATACGGAAAAAAGCCGGCAAGAAACCGCCGCCGGGTTACAGATTTCAGAAGAAGAACTGACCCGTATTATCGAGGAATCTAAAGATCGCCTATATAAAGCGAGAAACAACCGACCGGCTCCCCTGCGGGATGAGAAAATCCTGACCTCGTGGAATGCGCTGATGATTTCCGCGTATGCCCGTGCAGGATTAGCGTTTAATAATCAAAACCATATTGACCAGGCGGCTGCGGCTGCCCGCTTTATCCTGAATCATTTATATGAAAACAACCGGCTCTACCGAAGTTACAAAGACAACCAGGCCCGGCACAATGCCTACTTAGAAGATTACGCGTTTTTCATTGCAGCTTTAATGGACCTTTATGAAGCGGACCATGATATCGGCTGGCTGGAAAAAGCGCTGGAACTCGATGATGTGCTGAAAACATTTTACGAGGACTCGAAAACCGGCGGTTTCTTCATGACAAGTTCTGACCATGAAGCCCTGATCGCCCGTGAAAAACCCTACTATGACAGCGCCATCCCCTCCGGTAACACAGTTGCCGCATTAAACCTGCTGCGGATGCATTCTTTCACCACAGACTATCGCTACCGGGAACGGGCGAAAAAAATCCTCAAAGCCTTTTCTGACCGGCTGCGCGATAACCCGGCCGCCATGTCCGAGATGCTCCTGGCCATTGATTATTTTCTGGATACGCCCAAGGAGATTATCGTCGTCACCCCGGCCGGAAAACCGGAAGCCGGGGAGTCTCTTCTGGAAGTTTTCACGCACCGCTTCATCCCCAACCGGATTTTAGTGGTGGCCGATGAATCAAAGGTTTCCGAGCATGCGGAAATTATTCCGCTGATGGGTGAGAAAACCGCTTTAAACAACCGGGCCACCGCCTATGTCTGTGAAAAAGGCACATGCGCACTCCCGGCCGGCACTCCCGAAGAATTCGGCGCACGGCTCGAACCGTGATGGTTGAATGGATTGTTTATCTATAGTGGTTCTCATAAATATTTTCCGTTTGACTGTCATTGCGAGGAGCGTCAGCGACGAAGCAATCTCCTTCGGCGTTGAGATTGCTTCACTTCGTTCGCAATGACCGGATAAGTGTAAATTTTTTGAATCGGAATATTAATATGAGAACTTCTATAATTCTTAAAAAAACCAGTTCCTTGATCAGCGTCGGAGCTTTTTCTTGCGCTTTTGCACCGAGAAACCAAAACGGCCGAGGCTCCGGCCCAGCGCGAAATACTGTCCGACGGCGAACGCCAGAAAACCGCCCTTTTCCAGGCGAAGCCGACCTTTGGCATCCAGCAGTGCGGAAGAAACCTGCACGGCAACCACCTCCGCCAGAAACATCGTGTGCGAACCCAGCTTCAATGATTGCTGCACACTGCATTCTATGTTCAGGGGACATTCCATGACAATCGGGCATTGCACTTTCAAGGCCGGTTCCGGCGTCAGCCCCGTACCCGCAAACTTGTCTTCGTTGCGCCCGGAGACCATTCCGCACCAGTCCGTTGCTTTTGCCTGCCGGATGGAGGGGACATTGACCACAAACTCTTTCGTGGTCTGTATAATGTCATGGGAATACCGCTCGGGGCGGACTGAAATCGACAGCATGGGCGGATCACTGCACACACTTCCGGTCCATGCGATGGTAATCAAATTCGGTTTCCATCCAGCAGCCCCGCCGCAACTAACCAATACTGCCGGCACCGGGGCCAGCACGTTTCCTGGCTTGAAGGATTTTTTTTCTATCGGTTCATGTTTTATCGTGGCGCGCTCGCGCTGTTTTTTCTGAATCATTTAATAATGGACTCCTGCCATTTTTTCCTGCCTACTCATATCTTAAGGCCTCAATCGGATCCAGACGGGCCGCCTGCCGGGCCGGAAAATAACCGAAAATCACGCCGACGGCCGCGGAAAACAAAAAAGCCACCAGCACAATCCCCGAATTCAGGATAAAGGGCATATTCATGACACTGGCGCCGACCGCGGCCCCCGTAAGCCCGATAACAATGCCCACCACGCCGCCGAATGAAGACAGCACCACCGCTTCGATCAGAAACTGCATTAGTACTTCACTGCCCCGGGCGCCAATGGCCAGACGAATCCCGATCTCCCGTGTCCGCTCCGTTACAGACACCAGCATGATATTCATGATGCCGATTCCGCCAACCAGGAGACTGACCGCCGCGACAGCCCCCAAAAGGGCGGTCAGTATTCGGGTCGTGCCGGTCAGCGTGCTCATGATTTCCTGCATGTCATTGACGTGAAAATCATCATCTTCTCCCTCCTTGATGTGCCGGCGTTCATGCATCAACCGTTCAATATCGGCCTGGACCTTTTCCGTTGATCCGCTGTCCCTGGCCGATACATAGATGTAGGAAACGTCAGAGTTCCCGGAAATACGCCGTTGAAATGTCCGCAGGGGAATCAGCACAACATCATCCTGATCAGAGCCGAAACCGGATTGCCCTTTGGATGCAAGCACGCCGACAACCTGGCAGGAAAGGGTTTTCAGCCGTATTGAATTGCCGACAGGGTCCTGACTGCCAAACAGCTCCTTTTTCACCGTGCTGCCCAGGACACATACGGCTTTTCCGGCGTTCTGTTCCGATTCGGTAAACTGCCGTCCGGAAACAAGGGGCCAGTCCTTGACCTGGAAATATCCGTTTGTGCTCCCAGTTACCGTGGTCGACCAGTTCCGGTTTCCGGTAATCGCCTGGGTCATCTGCGATGACATGGGCGCCACGGCCTTGACCCCGGATACGTCCCGTCCAATGGCCTCCGCATCCTTGATATCAAAATTAGCCGCCGCATCCCTTGCCCCGCCGGGCCCATGAAATCCCTGCCCGGGTCGGATACTGAGAAGGTTGCTGCCGAGACTGGAGATCTGTTCTCTCACCTGGGCGGTGGCGCCGTCACCCATCGTCACCAGAGTTATGACAGCGGCAACCCCAATCACAATGCCTAAAATAGTCAAAGATGACCGAAGCACATTTCGACGGATTTCCCGCTGGGCCAGTAAAATTGTTTCCCAAATCATTTTTTTGCCTTAATTTTTTATACAAAAAATTAAATTTTTTCATATCTGAGATAAGGTGTCCGGAAGCAAAAAATTAAACTGAAACCTGAACACTCAAACCCACAATCAAATCGTATCGGCAATCATATCATACTTCGCTGATCCCCGGAGAACCCGGCGATTCATGGGAATTGTCGATCAGCCCGTCTAAAAAATGGATCCGGCGGCCGGCATACCTGGCCATATCCGCTTCATGGGTCACCATGACAATGGTAATTCCCCGCTCCCGGTTAAACGAGGTGAGCAGTTCCATCACCTCACGGCTGCGCGCTGAATCCAGGTTGCCTGTAGGCTCATCCGCAAGAAGGACCCGGGGATGCGTGACAATGGCCCGGGCAATGGCCACACGCTGCTGCTGCCCGCCGGAAAGTTCTCCGGGCGTGTGGGTTTCCCACCCGTTAAGTCCCACGGCTGCCAGTGCTTCCATTGCCTGCCGGCGGCGTTCCGCCCGGGAGGCGCCGCGATAAATCAAGGGCAGTTCTACGTTTTCCAGAGCCGAAGTCCGGTTCAGCAGATTAAATCCCTGAAAAACAAATCCCAGGTAATGCCGTCGGAGCAGTGCGCGCTGGTCCGGGGTTAGTTTTCCCACATCCACCCCGTCAAACCGGAAAGCGCCTTCCGTCGGAACATCCAGACAGCCCAGGATATTCATACACGTGGATTTGCCCGATCCGCTCGGTCCCATGACCGCGACAAACTCACCGGCATCTATATAAAAATTGATGCCCCTCAATGCACGCATAGACGCCAGGCCCGTTCCATACACCCGGGTCACGGATTCAAATTCAATCAGGTGCTTCTGGTTCCCGTTAGTCGGGTTTTCCAGGTGGTTCGCTGCCGTCTCTTTCATTGCTTCGCGCTCCGGGAATCCACCACCAGTTCCATGCCGGGCGATACATCACCGGAGAGGATCTCGGTCTTGATGCCGTCGCTTGCCCCGCCTGTCACTTCAATCGGAACCGGCTGACCGTTTTCCAGTTTCCAGACGCGTTTCTGTTTATCATCCATGCGCTTTTTCGCGGGTCGATGCCGCCGGGGAAAAAGTTTCGACAGGACGCTGCCGCCGGTATCTTCCTCGACAGACTCCTCGGCTGCCGGAGGTTCAAACCGCAGCGCGCTGTTGGGCACCAGAACCGCGTCTTCAATTTTCTGAACAATAATATCCGCCGTGGCCGTCATTCCCGGCCTGAGCGACAGGTCGGCATTCGTCACATGCAGCACGGTTTCATAGGTAACCACGCCATCCACGGTCTTTGAGCCGTATCGGACCTGCTTGATCTCAGCCGGAAAGCGGCGCTCCGGATAAGCGTCAACGGTAAATTCTGCAGACTGCCCCTCTTTTACCTGCCCCACGTCAGCCTCATCCACATCCACATGCAACTCCATCTGGGTCAGATCCTCCGCCAGGGTAAACAGCACCGGCGCCTGCAAAGAGGCAGCCACGGTCTGACCGGGTTCCACGGACCGGACCAGCACCACACCGTTAATGGGCGACCGGATCAGCGCTTTTGACAGGTCTGTTTCGTCCGAGTCAAGGGTCGCCTGTGCCTGGGAGACGCTGGCTTCGGCGTCCGCCTTCACGGCAACTGCCCGTTCCAAGGCTGCGGCCGCCGCATCCAGATCATGCTGGGACACCGCCTTGCCACCGCTCAATTTTTGCACCGCCTGCAGGCGTTCGTTCTCGCTTTCAGCTTCCTGAATGGTGGCCTGCGCTTCCAGCACTTTTGCCCGTGCCGAAGCCAAAGACGCCCTGGATTTAAGTACCTGGGATTCCAGTTTTGACGTATCAAGCTTTGCCAGGACCTGACCGGCCGTCACCCGATCGTTGTAATCCACACTGACGCTGTCGATGATACCGGACAATTCACTGCCCACATCCACCTGGTTGATCGGTGTCAGGTTGCCGGTTGCGCTGACCGTGATCGTCAGGCTGCCTTTTGCAACCGGTTGGGTCGTATAAAGCATTTCCGTTCCGTTTTTACCGAAAATGAATTTGACCGCCGCGAAAACAAGCAGCAGTATCAATACACCCCAAACAAGTCGCCGCTTAAGACGGCTGCGGCCATTTCCCGAGGAATCAAGGTCCAGGACATGTTCAATTTTGACCTGTGGGTCCGTGTTCGCATTATCCATTTTTCAAATTCCTCTTCATCACCGACCTTTTGATTTTCACTTTTTAGATTAAGCCGGCCGGATTTCTTATCCGGCGATGGGAATGTTTCATTTGTCGGGGAACAATCCCAACCTACAATTTATTCTATCTTCAATCATAAAATTATCAAAAAATCCCGATTTATCACCTTCCGTCTTATACCTTCCACCTTGTAACTTATACCTTCTTAACTCCATCCTCCGCCCAAAGCCTTATACAGCCGGATAAGATCCGAAGCCAGGTTCCCCTCGCTTTCCGCCAGCTGATTCTGAAACGACAGCAGAGACCGCTGGGCGTCGAGCACCTGACTGAAATCCACCACACCCGCCGAATAGGAATTCCGGGCCAGCTCATCCGCCCTCTGGGCCGCCTTAACAGCTTCTTTCAGACTTTCCCGTGTTGACCGGT
>JAHECJ010000165.1 GCA_024641805.1 Desulfococcus sp. | reverse complement strand
CGGAATGGAACCCGGATATGGGGAATACGTTCCACATGCCTTCCACCGTGCCGCATAAAATCATTTTAAGAACCATGCCCATTGCAAAAGCAGGAATCGCGTACCCGACAAAAACAATGATGCTTGAAATCATGTCAAACGTAGTATTATGGCGGAGTGCTTTGAAAATCCCCAGGGGGATACAAACCAGATAGGACAACAGGAAACCGGTGACCCCGAAAATGATCGATACTTTGAATCTTTCCTTGATCAGCTGCCAGGCGGTTTTATTGGGGAACTTGTAGGAAGGCATTTTCATGCCGATGCGATCGATGATCAGCCACTTCCAGTATCGTTTATAAAACGGCTGGTCAAACCCGTAATACGCTTCGATTTCCTTTCTCTGTTTTTCGCTGATGGACTGGACCGCACCGTCACCGATGCTGACTTCACCGCCGCCGATGCCTTTCATCTGCATAATCACCTGTTCCACCGGTCCGCCGGGTACAAATTGGATAATCAGAAAGCACAAAACCGTGATTCCGATAAATGTGGGAATAATCAACAATAAACGTTTTAAAAAATAATCCAGGCGCTCCATAATCCAACCCCCACCCAGTCAACTACTCAGATTTCCCGTAAAAAAAAGCCTTTAATGCGATTTAACTATTTTTATTATAGAAGAACCCATGTATTATCAAGAACTATGGCAATCAAATATTCACATTACCTCGAATAGCTCTGAAGACAAAAGATTTTGTGTCACTTTATTTCGATCCGACCGAGCCGGAAAACCGGATCCTTTTTTATTGACAAGCTCCTGTTTTTCCGTGAAAATTAAATGAATTCAACTCCGATATACAGGTGAACCGCATATCGTGCAACCTCCTCCAAATATAAACGATCCGCCGCAAAGTCCAATTGTGGACTTTAACAGCATTCTTATCGATTACCCGGACCATGATACGGTGGTGGATTTAAGCAGTATTGAACTGCCGGACACTAAAAAGAGCTCCGGATTTAACCTGCATGCCATCCGGGCAAATGCAAAGGATTTACAATTACTTGCAAGACTTTGTCTGCCGCTGGCAACCATTTTCTACTTTACCACGATCGCCGCACCGCCGATCCTGATTCCTCTCTCCATCATTATTCCAACATGCCTGCTGTTTCTTTTATATCACCTGTACCTTTACCGTCAGTTTAACGATGCTGGTTCTTTAAAAAAATTCATGATATCCGCCAATCAACTGGATATCATCACCGCCCATCTGGCATGGCTGCTCGATCCGGCGATGCCTGCCCCGATGATGTTATTGGTAATTATTGCGGCAATCGGCAACGGCATGCAGCATGGCTTTTCCACGTTTCGTTCACAGATGCAATCGACCGTTATGATGGCGCCGCTGGTGTTTCTAATTCGTATGAAACTGCTTGGATTCCATTCACTTTCCATGGCGTTTCTGTTTCTGTGCGCCTTTCTGTTGGCTTACGCTTATTTTCTGATCCGCCGGATTGACGGCATCCAAACCGAAGCTGAAACCCGTTCCACGGACCTTGAACTGAATAATTTCAAATTAAAACAGTTGGGCGTGGCACTCCAGAAAAGCGAAGCAAGATACCGCAATATTTTTGACAACAGCAGCGCCGCGATGGTCCTCATCGAAGACAATATGATGATATCTTTAGTTAACTCCAAATTTTTAGAGCTTTCGAAATATTCAAAAAGTGAATTATACAATAAAAAAAGGCTATCAGAATTAATATACAAGGATGATCTCCAGCGCATACGTCGGTTTCATGCCAAAAGAAGAAAGATGGGCGGCACGACGCCCACTGAATACGAGTGCAAGATGGTTGATAGGTCCAACAATATCAAGCATGTCATTATCCGATTCAATATTACCCAGTGGCATGAACGAATCATGGCGACTATTGAAGATATCACGTCAAGAAAACAGGCAAAATCAGCCCTGCTAAGATCCATCAAAAAGCTACGTCAAACCGCCGCCAGGCTGACACAAAGCCAAAAACAATACCGCAGTCTTTTTGAAAATACAGGCACTGCTACTATCCTTGTTGAAAAGAACCTGCGCATCTCAATGGCCAATTCCAAATTCGTTGAGCTGTCCGGTTTTTCAAAAAACGAAATAACCGGCAATAAACGGCTGACTGAATTTATTGAGCGTAAAAACTTGTATAGAATCAGAAGGTTCCACACCAAGCAGAAAGAAAAGGGGCTCCCGCTTCCCACGGAATATGAATGCCTGATGATTGACAAAAACAAGAAATTGAAACATGTTGTGATGAAAATCTATACACCCGAGGGACAGCAAAGCAGTATTGTTTCCTTTTTTGATATTACAAAACGGAAACAGGCGGAGGCTGCACTCCAGGAAGCTCATGAGCGCCTGCGGTTGGTGTCGGTTATCGATGAACTGACCCAGGTGGCGAATCGGCGGCAATTTAATGAGAAACTGAATAATGAATGGAGCCGGCATAAACGCGAATGCCTGCCTTTGTCGCTGATTATGTGCGATGTAGACTGCTTTAAATTATATAATGACACCTATGGACACCAGAACGGTGACCGGTGCCTGAAATCCATCGCTGATGCATTAAAAAAAGCGGTAAAGCGATCCGTCGATGTGGTAGCGCGCTACGGAGGAGAAGAATTTGCCATTATCATGCCGAACACGGATCTGCATGGTGCACTCATCGTGGCGGAATCCGCGAGATTAGCCATCGAGGAACTTAAAATTCCGAATAAAGCATCAACCGTGTCATCTTCCATTACTCTGAGTCTCGGGGTATCATCCCTGATCCCCACTGCGAACATGTCACATGACGCGCTGATAAAAGATGCTGACAATGCACTGTATGAGGCCAAAAACCAGGGACGAAATCAGGCGGTCGCCGGGAAATGCCGTAAAGATGATGAGAATAAATCCCTGAAGGACACCTGCCGGAATAAAGATACGGTCAGAACTTCACCACCAAAAATCTCACCACTGCACGATCTTCATAATTACCGGCAGCATTAAGCTTTTCTCTCCTCACCCGACCCTCTTTCTCTAAAAAAACGAATCGGTTGGATCTCTGACTTTAAAGAGGAATGATATCTTTTTATGTATCCCATTCCAAGGTCCCGAAATCCAAGTCTCGAAGATAGCGGACAACCGCACTCGTCATTAAAACAAAAAAAGGGGACCGGCAGAAATGCCGTATCCCCTTAAAATATTTATAAAAGAATAAGAGTTAACGTTTTGAAAACTGAAATCTCGCTCGTGCGCCCTTCTGACCGTATTTATCTCGTTCTTTCTTTCGAGGATCGCGCTTAACAAAACCCGCTCTTTTCAATATCTGCCGAAAATCCGGATTTACCTGAAAAAGGGCCTGAGTAATACCATGCCGTACTGCGCCAGCCTGTCCTACCACGCCGCCGCCTTTCACATTGACCCGAATATCAAAATTACCCATTGTATTGGTCAATTCAAGGGCTTGAGCTGTAATTTGCCTTGCGGTATCCACTTTAAAATATTCATGCATCGGCCTGTCGTTAATGATAATCTCACCCTTTCCGGGTTTCAGCCATGTCCGTGCAACAGCAGTTTTACGCCTTCCGGTTGCATAGTAAATATTTTCTTGTCCCATTAAACGCTTTACTCCAATATAATGATTAAAATAAATGTTTCTTAAATATAGGTTTTTACATCAAAAACCTGGGGTTGCTGAGCTTGATGCGGATGCTCGACGCCCGCATACACCTTCAATTTGCTGAACATTGAACGGCCCAATGTGTTTTTCGGAAGCATGCCCTTGACGGCAAACCGCACAAGGTCTTCGGGTCTTTTTTCAAGCAGCTTGTCAGCCGTTATTTCCTTTAGGCCCCCGATATATCCGCTGTGGTGATAATACACTTTCTGCTGTCGTTTTCTGCCGGTTAAAACAATTTTATCAGCATTAATCACAATGATAAAATCGCCACAATCTGCATGGGGGGTATACAGCGGATTATGTTTTCCTCTCAATCTTGCTGCCAGCACACTGGCAAGGCGGCCGAGGACCATTCCTTCGGCATCTACAACCCACCACTTCTCTTGAATATCGCTCCGTTTGGCGCTGTAAGTATATTTCTTCACTGTATATAACTCCTGTCAAAAATTTAATTCGTGATAATTAATGAAAATTTATCCGGATGTCAAGAGAAAACTAAGTTATTTTCAGGCAGTTCTTCACCGGTATCTCTATCATCATTGGCACGAATATCGTTTTTGAATCTCGATGGTATGTTTGAAAAACGGGTCCTGTTGCCTATGTGACCTTGAAAAAATATATAATTTGTCGTTTTCTGATGTCAAAGTCAAGTTTTTTCTATAAAGATTTGTTTATGATGTGCCAACAAATTACAAAATACAACGACTTTTTTTCCGATAAAGTATTTACCAGGATGTTAAAAACGATTGCGCGGGTCAATACGGCGCATAAGTCGGCTGTCTCCCCTTCAGCTGAAAATCCGGCGGCATGTATTATTTTAAGCGGCCTCGACCACGGAAATGGATACCATACTGCCTTTGGATGCCCCGCAAAATTCTGACGCATTCCCGCAGTTTGCTGATATTTCGATAAAGCCCATGCTTCCGACCAGCGCCACCAGGGACAGCGGCGAAACATCCTGATAACAATCTGAAACGCCTGTGATCTGATGACCTTCTACCGATATTTTCAATTGACGCTTTTCCGCACCACCGAAAGCCTTATCAATAAACTGTTGATTAATGTTTGTGATTAGATTTCCAAACCGGTCAACACGAATCACTCCCCCCACAATCTCCCGGCTCCCCGCCGAAAGATACGGCATCGGCAGATTCAGAAACACGGCCTGATTCGGTTTAATCTCCGGGCCTAGTTGATCAGGCTGCAACCCTTTGCTTAAATGACCGGCCACTGGTGCAAAAATATCCCGGCCATGAAAAGTTTGGCTGACCGGCTTGAGAAAATAACGCTCATTTTCTAAGCTTGTGATGGAATCCACTTTACCGGACTTCAGGATGAGGCTCAGTACGCCGTTATCCGGAGCCAGAAAAAAATGCCCGGCCATGGATACGAGAAGAATCGAACGATGACTTCCGACTCCTGGATCCACCACCACGACATGAATCGTCCCGGAAGGGAAATAAGGATAAGCGGAATAGATACAAAAGGCAGCCCCGGCAATATCCTGGGGCATAATTTCATGGGTAATATCGATAATGACGGCTGAAGGATTTACCGAAAAAACCACACCCTTCATAATGCCGACATAAGGATCGGCGGTTCCAAAATCTGTGAGAAAGGTAATCATTTACACAGACGGCTTTTTCAGTCCAAGATGCTGGTAAGCGATATCCGAGGCTTTTCTGCCGGCCGCCGTTCTCATGATAAACCCGGTTTTAAGCAAAAATGGCTCCACCACATCCACCAGCGTGTCTGTTTCTTCCTGAAGTGTTGCCGCCACCGCTTCGATTCCGACCGGGCCCCCATTATAATAATTGATAACGGTCAATAAATACCGTCGGTCAAGCGGCGTAAGCCCAACTTCATCAACTCCCTCCAATGCCAGCGCCTCCTCGACCGTTTTTTGAGTGATCCTGCCGTCAGCGCGAACCTGGGAATAATCTCTGGCCCTTTTTAACAAGCGGTTGATGATTCTCGGCGTCCCTCTGGAACGCCTGGCCAAGGCAACCGCCCCACCGGTATCAATTGGCAGGTTCAGCAATGCTGCCGATCGCCGGACAATTTTTTCC
>JAHECJ010000164.1 GCA_024641805.1 Desulfococcus sp. | reverse complement strand
ACTGCTTTCAAAGGAGCGCAAGGACCATACGCCCGCTGAAAAGCGGCGGTCAAACAAACCTTTATTCAACCTATCTCCTTAAACCCCTTCAAAACCTTCCTCAACCAACTCTTCCATTTCGGAGTGGCATTGACATAATCGGTCTCGCACTCAAAATAATGCTGCTCCCATTTTTCCGGGTCATTGAGATTGACCGCATCATCCAGATGAACGGGATCTTGGGTTTCAAAATCTCCCCCCCACCGGATATCCGGATCAGCCTGAACATCTTCTATAAAATATTTTACTGCATCCGGAAGTTTTTGAAATTGATCATTAAACATTTCATCTGATTCAAAGATGTGCGCCCCGAACACAACATTAAAATCCACCGCATGACCGGCCAGGTGATTGGATTTCACCGCTGGTGCCACAATCGCATCACGGACGGGTTTGTTTGGCGGGCGATAGCTCTGGGTAATAATGAGATGCACTTGATTTTTTACGGCATATTCGTTTAACCGGTTAACAATATTGTAAAATTCCCGGTGAACGAGAATCTGCCGGCCGCTTTGTCCCCGGATCCGGCTGCCGTTGTATTCCGCAAGATGTTTAAATGTGGCCGGATCCAGATGGGTCCAGAACTGGTTGTAAAAATAAAAATAGCCAACCGTCAGGATCAGGAAAAGGAATACACCGATCAACAATCGGTGTTGTGAAATAAATTCAGATAGTTTTATTTTGGATAATGCTTTTTCACCCAATCCGCCACCGCCAGCCCGGTGCCAAAGGACCAGCCCTTTAACCGGTTTTTATCCACTTTTTTGATTTCCGCCAGTTCTTCATTAAGCACTATGTCGCCTTCGGCTTTCACGTGATAGGCGATAATGATCTGATTCAGCTTATCAAAGGCATATACGCCGATCAGCTCGGCGGATGATCCCGTCAGTCCCAGTTCCTCTTCCACTTCCCGGATGATCCCGGTTTCAGGGGATTCCCCTTTTTCCAGAAACCCGGTGATGACCGAAAAGATCCCTTCCGGCCAGGCACTGTTTCTGGCCATTATGATTTTATCTTCATGCTCCACCAGAGCGGCCAGCACGGGGGTGGGATTATTCCAGAATACATAACCGCAATCCGTGTTTGTGCAGCATAACCGGTTTTTTCCATCAACGGGTTTTTTAAACAAATCGGATTTGCACATGGGACAAAATTTCATGAATTCTCCTGATCAACATGGATTCAGCTTTGGTACGCGGCATCGGTTTGGGATGTACGGATGGAATCAGTAAAAACGGTTGAATCCATTTGAAATTATATAACCAGGGTCACGCAGGACAGGTTTTTTAAATCCATATAAATTCTGTTTAGCGCCGATTCATCCGCCACAACGGTTTCCAGATTTAAGGAAACATATTTTCCTGATCGGCTGGTATGCGATGCCGTGAGCAGATATTCGGTTTGCCGCATGCATTCGGCCACGGCACTTTTCATCAGTTCTTCATCCCTGCCGATGATCCGGAAAGACCACAGGCAGGGGTAGTCGATTACTATTTTTTCCATGATATATCGATATGTTACTTGGTGGCTTTATCCGGGCTTTTGGTCTCTTTAGATTTGATTGCGGTTTTGGCATCCGGGGTGCCCACAACCACCGCTTTTTTAATGATCACCGGCGTGACCGGCACATCCCGATAAGAAATTTTAGTGGTGGTGGGCTGATTTTCAATGGCATCCACAACATCCATACCTTCAATCACTTTGCCGAACACGCAGTATCCCCAGCCCCGGCCGGTCTTGGCCGTAAAATCCAAAAACCCGTTGTTCACGGTGTTGATAAAAAACTGGGAAGAAGCCGAATGGGGATCATTGGTCCGGGCCATGGCGAGGGTGCCCCGCAGGTTTTTAAGCCCGTTTTCCGCTTCATTGGCAATCGGCGCTTTGGTGGGTTTCTGCTGCATGGTTTCGGTAAATCCGCCGCCCTGGATCATGAAACCTTTGATCACCCGGTGAAAAATGGTTCCGTTATATAATCCTTCATTCACATATGACAGGAAATTTTCAACGGTTTTCGGCGCGGCCGCGGAATTGAGTTCAATCACAATATTGCCGAGGCTGGTTTCCAGGCGCACCTTTGGCAGATCTGCCGGTTTATCCTGTGCAAAACCCGCGGAAACAAAACAACCGGCAAGTAACAGACAACAGATAATGGAAAGGGTGTGTTTCATGGATAGTATCCTTTTTTATTAATTCCAATTCGCATTCAAGCGGCATCTTTGTTGGCTGCGTCGTCGGCTCCTCGAATTACAGGCAGTAAGCCTGCGTCGCCTCCTTCTTGCCGCCTCGATGTCATCTTGAATGCAAAATGGAATAAAAATTATTTTCCCTGCACAAAAACTGCAGGCATCCTTATTTTAGTGCAGTATAGCCAGGCGCAATAGTTTTTCAACACTCTGCTATTCCCCGATATCAAAATTATAACCTACCCGGATCAGGAAATAATCCACATTAAAACTCGCATACAGTTTGTTGACACTGGCCAGTACTTCAACGTTTTTGGTGATGGTGCAGCCGGCGCCAAACGTGGTGGTCATTCCGAATCCCGAACCATCCAGCCACCAGATGTTGTCAGACTCCCAGTGAAAAAGACCGATTCCGCCCCGTGTAAAGAAATCAACATGTTCCGTCCGGAGAAAAACCCAGTCGATAAACGGGTACAGATCAATTTCCCAGAAATCAACCCCTCTATTTCCTGTTGCGGATCCGTAATTAACGGCCATCCCGTAACGGAAAACTTCTTGAACATCTGTTTTTGCATGATAACCGAGGCTGAACCCGGTATCAGCAACATCCTGAAATTGACTATAGGGCAATAACGCTCCTGCGCTTAATCCTATGTCCGTGGCATGGGCGCCGGTCAGAGGAAACGCGAAAAAGCAGGCTATAAAAAAGAATAAAAAAAATTTTTTCGCCATACCGAACACCGCCTTTTTTAATCAGTGACTCCTTAAAATTTATTGTCAATCATAACACAGGAAGAACGGCAAACCCAAAATTTATTTTGTGATGGATATAGAAGAAGTTAACGTGCTGAAAATACGAATCAAAACGTCGAGATTTAAGGCGCGCAAAGATCACAGAAAGAGGCGTACGAATGTACGTTGATTGATGAGAGCTGCAGCGCAACGCAAAAGCTGGATGTTTTGGTTCGTATTTTTAGTGCTTGTGAGGAACATCCCCGTGCACATGCGCATGATCGTGAATATGCACATGGACCTGGTCGTCTGCTATGAGCCGTCCGCCTCTCAGGGTAACGGTTTTGCGGGTGGTGGTTTTCAGGAATTCAATATTATGGGAGATAATAATATAGGAGACGTCCATTTCTTTTAACGCCATCGTGATGGTTGACCGGGTTTTGGTATCCAGGCCGGTCAGCGGTTCATCCAGCAGCAGGACTTCCGGTTCCATGGACAGCACGGTCGCCAGGGAAACGAGTTTTTTTTCACCCCCGGACAATTTGAAGGTGATGCGGTTTTCAAACTCGGAAAGACCCAGAAAATCAAGGGTTCGCCTGGAGATTTCAATGGCCTCTTTTCTGGATTTGCCCATATTCAGGGGACCGAACGACACATCTTCCAGGACCGTGGGACAAAACAGCTGGTCATCGGCATCCTGAAACAGCAGACCGATCCGGTGCCGGATCTCGGCAAAATCCGGTTCGGTTTTCATGGGTTTTCCGAAAATCTCAATGGAACCGGATGAGGGGGTCAGCAATCCCATCATCAGATGAAACAGGGTGGTTTTGCCGCTGCCGTTGGGTGCGATAATGCCGACTTTATCTCCTTTGAAAAATTCAAAATCAAGGTTCTTTAAAATCGGTGAATTTTCGGAATACGCGAAATCAATCCCGGTCATCTTGATAATTGTTTGATTTTTATCCATTCAACAGAAGTTCCATTGTAATGAGACCGATGGTGAATCCGGTAACGATTGTCACAAAGATCCAGCTTTTCGCGTCCGCGTCAAATTCGGTCAGACTGTAATATTTCCCCTTAAACCCCCGGCAGCGCATGGCATTATATACCCGGTCCGCCCGTTCAGACGCCCTAATTAACAACATGCCGACAACATATGCAAATGTTTTGTAAGTGTGAAGCGTGGTTTTTGGTATAAACCCGCGGACTTTAATGGACCGGAGTATTTTTTGATATTCCTGCTGGATGACAAAAATATACCGGTAGGTGATCATGAGCAGGAAAACCAGTTTTTCGGGAATTTTCAGGCGGCTCAGGCTGTGCCCCAGGGTGGCAAAGGTCATGGTGGCGATAAAGGATATCAATACCAGCAGAATAGCATTGGATTTGAGCGTAATTTTGGCCGCAAGGACAATCCCGGCCAGGGAAATAGTGACCGGCCCCAGGGAATAAGAAATGTTTCCTGCGTAAGTCAACGGCAGGACCAGCCAGAACAGCACGATGAAAATGTTAACGACCGCCAGTCGTTTAAAAACCATTTTTAAACTGACGCCGGAAACAACCACGGCGGAAAGCGAAAAAAACAGCGCAGCAAGCAGCGATGGAAATTCATAGCACAAGGCAACAGAAAATGAATAAAAAACAGCCGCCGCCACCCGGAATCTCGGATCGATCCGGTGGATGATGGAGTGGCCGTCGGCAAAGGGTTCTTCAATCATAGCTTTTTCCTGGATAAAAAGTACGCCGCCACCCCCATCAGCCCAAGAATATAGCCGATGCCGCCGAAAATATCCCTGGCCGTGGGACCGGTCTCCTGCATCCGGGCCAGCATCAGGAAGATGGGATGTAATTTTTTATCCAGCGCTTTTTCAACAATCTGTTCCAGTTGTTTTTCATCCAGCAAAACCGGCGCCGTCGAATCCTTGGGGGTATCTGCCGGTGTTACAGATCCGGAAGGCTGTTTATCGGAAGTTTCCGCCATCTCCGTCGACGTCCTATTTTTTTCCGCCGCCGGTTCCCCTTTACTGATGCCCATGGCGGATTTTATTTCATCTTCGGAAAGCTTCCACTGCCCCTGATGCCCCGTTCCGGCATCCAGAACAATATTTAAGGCGGTTGTTTTTGGAATTTTAAATGAAAACTCGCCGTTTGAATCTGTTTTCCCTTCGAGCAGCAGGTTGTTTTCCATATCAAATACATTGACCTGGCCGTCGGCAATTTTTCTGCCGTCCGGAAACTGGCTTTCCGTGAAAACAGTGTCTCCTTCAATCCAGGCAAAAAGAACGACCCGGTGGGCAAATACAACATCTGCTGACAAAACAAACAGAAGGGCCAGTATAAAAGAAGGAAAATATTTAAAACAATCTGATTTTAATGGAAAAATGGTTTTCATAAGATACGCTCCACTATTAAGAGATCAGAGAGGGCTGCACTTTTTTTAAAAAAAGAACACAGAAAGCGGTGATAAACCCTTCGATAATCATAACCGGAAGATTGGAAATGATGACCAGCATGGAAACTTCCATAAACTTTTCTTCGGTAAAGAACAATGCGCCGCCCAGGAGAATCGCACTGAAAAATACGCTTAAAAAACCGCACGCATACGCGGCAACCAAAGTAATCCCCGCATTTTTTTTGATGAAGGGAGAAAACAGATAATAGCAGATGACCGATGGAAACGCCATGATAACGGTGTTGACCCCAAGGGTCGTCAGGCCGCCGAACTGGAAAAAAAGCGCCTGCAGCAGCAGCGCGATCAGGATGGCCGGAAAAGCGCACCATCCGAGCAAAAGACCCACAATGCCGTTTAAAATCAGGTGGACGCTGGCG
>JAHECJ010000163.1 GCA_024641805.1 Desulfococcus sp. | reverse complement strand
CGGATCTCATTATCCTTGACCTGATGATGCCGGGAATGGATGGCCTGCAGGTTTGCAAATCCTTAAAACGGAACCCGAAAACGAAAGGCATTCCGATAATCATGCTGACGGCACGGGGCGAGGAAGTGGACAGGATTGTCGGACTGGAGCTGGGCGCGGATGACTATATGGGCAAACCGTTTTCCCCGCGAGAACTGACCTTACGGGTTCGATCCGTTCTTAAACGGTATGACAATCCTCCCTCAGAAGATACGCGCCTGAAATTCAAGGATTTGAAAATTGACCTTGACAGTCACAGGGTCTGGATCCGTGAAACTGAAATATCTCTGACGGTAACGGAGTTTAAATTGTTGATTGAACTGATACAGAACAAGGGGCGGGTGAGAACCCGGGACCAGCTTTTGGACCGTGTGTGGGGATACCAGTTCGACGGATATGCCAGAACCGTGGATACGCATATCCGGAGACTGCGACAGAAAATCGCTGAATATGCCGATGCCATTGATACGGTCCGCGGCATCGGTTATCGATTCAAGGAAGAATAAATGAAATCCATTCGTTTCAGAACACGGCTGCTGCTGTCTTTCTGGCTGATTTTAATTCCGGCGTTATGTCTTCCGGCTTATTATATTTACCGGACGCTTGAAAACGATATCTATAAAGAAGCAACAGCCAACGCTTTCACCCAGTTGGAATTTATCCACTGGCTTCTGAATGAGCGGCCGGCTTTTGATAATGAACAAGCTCTTGATAAATGGTGTGAAGACTTAGGCGCCCAATTACATTACCGAATCACGATCATTGCCGCCGGCGGAAGAGTTATAGCCGATTCCGATGTTAATTACCCGAATATCAATTTACTGGATAACCATTCGGACCGGGAAGAAATTATTGGTGCAAGGAAATTCGGACAGGCATCGAGTATCCGATACAGCTTTACCATCGGTCGGAATCTGATATATGCCGCAAAAAATATTAATACGCCGAATGCGCCGTCCGGAGTACTCCGGGTGGCCATCCCATTATCTTCGGTCGAGACCCGCCTGGCCTATTTTGGCCATCGTTTCTGGCTGATTTTGTTTATTATGTTCATCCTCACGACGCTGCTTGGTTTTTTTCTGACAAGAAAACTGGAAGCACCGATTCTTGAAATCATTCAGACGGCGACGGCCATTGGTGAGGGGAAATATGAAAAACGGCTGGACATGGATGCCGGCTCTGAATTTGCCAGATTGTCAGAATGCATTAATGCGATGACACGCAAAATTCAGCAGGATATTCGAATGATTACCGAACAAAAACAGGAACTGGAAGCTGTTTTTGGAGGGATGCAGGAAGGGGTCATGCTGCTGGATCAAGAAGGGAAAATCAAGGCGACGAACGATGCGCTGACCTGGATCGCCAAATGCATGCCCTCATGCGTCGGGCACCGACCCATGGAAGTTTTTCTGAACCCTGAAATACAGGAGGCCTGCAACCAGGTTCTGATGGGCAAAGACATGATCAAACGAAAAATAGCGCTTAACAATGAGATAGTCTACGAAGTCAACGTGGTAAAAATCCCGGATGGGGGGGCAGTGGTTGTTTTTCATGACATCAGTGAACTGGTCCGCCTTGAAAAAGTCCGCCAGGACTTTGTTGCCAATGTATCTCATGAGCTCAGAACCCCCCTGACATCCATCAAAGGATATGCGGAAACCCTTTTAAATGAAAAATTCAGGACATCGGATCAGGCGGATTCTTTTGTCACCACCATTATTAAGAACGCCGATCAGATGTCCAATATCGTCAACGATCTCCTTGAACTGACAAAATTGCAGCAACAGCAGCGGAAAGCCGTCCGATTATCAACAGTCAATGCCGCCTTATGTTTCTCATCCGCCTGGGAAACCGTAATGCCCATGTCCAATGAAAAAGGCATCTCCCTGGATAACCGGCTGCCGGATTCCGTGTGGGTTACGGCGGATGAACATTCTCTTATCCAGGTATTTCGAAATCTTCTGGACAATGCCATCCGGCACAGCCCGACGGACACAAAGATCACCGTTTTTGCGGAGATCACACAGGCCGCTGCCACCTTCGGTGTTCAGGATGAAGGCACCGGAATTCCGCTGCAGCACCAGAAACGAATTTTTGAACGGTTTTACCGTGTGGACAATGAAAGAAGCCGGGCTTCCGGAGGAACCGGTCTGGGACTTTCCATCTGCCGGAACGCCATATTCGGGATGGGCGGGAAAATCTGGGTCAAAAGCCCGCCGGATGATCAATTAAAAGGATCTGTTTTTTATTTTTCCCTGAATAGAGCTGTCGATTTTCTGACCTAATCGATCATGTGTTCGAACATAAGGACAAGTTAAATGGAAAATGCACCTAAACTCACCGCCCGGCAACTGAATTTTTATTACGGGAAATTTAAAGCGCTGGAGGAGATATCAATTACGATCAACAGAAATCAGGTGACCGCCCTGATCGGTCCGTCCGGTTGCGGCAAAAGCACTTTTTTAAGATGCCTGAACCGGATGAATGATTTGATCCCCGGAACCCGGGTGGAAGGGGATATCCGGCTGGATGGAGAAGATATTTACGATAGCAATATTGATGTGGTAAGCTTAAGACGCCGGGTGGGAATGGTTTTTCAAAAACCGAATCCCTTTCCCAAAACTATTTTTGAAAATGTGGCTTACGGGCTCCGTGTCAACGGGATCAAAGACAAGAAGATCTTAAAGGACCGCGTTGAAAAAGCACTGAAACAATCCGCTCTCTGGGATGAAGTTAAAAACCGGATCAACGAATCCGCCCTGGGGTTATCCGGCGGCCAGCAGCAGCGCCTGTGCATTGCCAGGGCTCTGGCCGTTGAACCGGATGTTCTGCTGATGGATGAACCGGCATCCGCACTGGACCCGATCGCAACACAGAAAATCGAAGACCTGATTCATGAATTGAAAAACAACTTTACCATTATTATCGTCACCCACAGCATGCAGCAGGCGGCCAGGGTTTCCGATATCACCGCTTTCTTTTACATGGGAAAACTCATTGAAACCGGGGACACGGAAACGTTATTTACCCGTCCCGCTTTAAAACAGACTGAAGATTATATTACCGGCCGATTCGGCTAACCCGAAATTCTCACAAGCCTGAAGAAATCAGGAACTGCGTTGTTCAGCCGTTGAAGTAAAGCACTACGTCTTAAGGCTGAAATGCCTTGTTCCTGAACCGCTCCAACACGTGAGCATTTTGGGTTGAATAATTAAGGAGAAAAATATGGAACGTCATTTTATTAAAACGCTTGATGATCTGAAAATGACACTCTTGAACATGGCGGCATTGACGCAGCGGGCGATTGAAAAAGCGACACAGGCATACTTAAACAGAGATGAAGGGCTGGCCCAGGCCGTCATTGAAGGGGACAGAGAGGTAAACAACCTGGAACTCAAAGTGGACCAGATTGCTTTAAAACTGCTGGCACTGGAACAACCCATGGCCAGGGATCTTCGTTTTATTCTCGGGACAACCAAAATCAGCAACGAACTGGAGCGGATTGCCGATCAGGCGGTGAATATCGCAGAGCGGACCCTGTTTTTATGTCAGCACCCCCCGCTTGATCATATTCCGGCAATGGACCGGTTGATAGAAGTGGTGAAATCCATGCTCGATACGGCCATCACCTCCTTTGTGGAGGAAAACACCCAAAAAGCCATTAAACTCCGGCAAATGGATGATATTGCCGATAAATATACACTGGAAGTGCTACAGGTACTTATTGCCAATATGGTACAAAGCACACCGGCAACTGAAAAACGGATCGTTAATGCCCGGCGATCGGTCCAGACCATTATCATTTCCAGATGCCTGGAACGCGCCGGGGACCTCGCGACCAATATCGGAGAACATGTGGCATTCATCGTTGAAGCCATTAACATAAAGCACCAGAAAGTCGATTTCGATCAATCCTGATTTTGATTGATATCGCAGGATCTTTGCAGAGACGATATTTCTTTTTTCGACAGATATCGCCAGTGCCCTGTTTTCAAATTCCCGAGTTGAAGCGTGGCCATCCTGACCCTGTGAAGGGACACCACCCGGTTGCCGACGGCTTCCACCATCCGACGGATCTGGCGTTTCCGGCCCTCCTGCAGAACGATCGAAAACTTCCGGGCATCGATCCGGTGAACTGAGGCCTGCCGTGTTTTCACGCCGTCAATGGCAAGGCCTTTTTCAAACATCCGAAGCGCCATGTCATCAATAGGCGCCTTCACCTCCACAGCGTATTCCTTCTCATGATCAAATGACGGATGGATCAGCCGGTGATGCAGACTGCCGTCGTTGGTCAATAGAAGCAGTCCGGTGGAATCCTTGTCCAGTCGACCCACCGGATTCAGGCGTTCTTTAATATCCACCAGGTCGAAAACGATTTTTTCTCCGCGATGACTGCGGCTGGTGATATACCCCTTTGGTTTATTCAGCATGATATAGATTAATTGATGATTGTCCCGGACGATTTCTCCGGACACCTCCACCCGGTCTTTTTCCGGATCAATCTGAACCCCCAGTTGAGTAACGACCTCACCGTTCACTTTTATCCTGCCGGCTTTGATATATTCCTCCGCCGTTCTTCGGGAACAGATTCCGGCTCCGGACAGATATTTCTGCAGTCGAACCAACATAGCATCCTGTCATTACAATTTATGTGTTTTTATGCAATCATGTTTATTACATATTGGATGGTTTGCGCAACGCTCTTTTACTGCATATGAACTTCAGAAAAAAAAATTTATTCCGAAAATACCGCCAATCCATATCGCATTGCGTTATAAAATCGGCTTTTTTCAAGTCAGCAACAATCCGTAACACAATCGTATTCAAAAGAAATTAGGTATTTCCCAGCCGTTGTCACAATTTCGTAACACAGACTCCGTGTTTTCTTAACATAATCGACATGATACATTCACACAACAAATCTAAAAGAACCAATTAACTCGGCATTAAAAAATGTTTTTAAACCCAGGCTTTTTTGCGGGGCAACAACCGTAAGCTGAAAATTGAAAACTTTGTACACTTTTAACAAAAAAGAATCAGGAAATTCAATTCAATCTTTTAAAAGGAGAAGAAAGAAAATGATGAAAAAAACAAAAATCTGTATGGTGGCTGTTCTATGTCTTTTAAGCGCTTATTTATGCATGCCATTGACTGCATCAGCCTCAACTCTGGAACTTAACGATTTTATAGACAGCATGAGTGTAAACGGCGATTTAAGAATCCGGTACGAATATAAAGAAAAAGACGTACCCAACGAAGATGCGACGGACCGGATGAGAACACGTTTTCGGTTGGGCATGAAATGGAATAATCCGGATGAGAACTGGAAAATTGCCGCCGGCCTCTGCACCGGCGGTAGCGACGCCACATCCACCAATGAAACCTGGTCTGATGGTGAAATATTTGCGACCCCTGACATCCGCCTGGACTATGCGTATGCGGAACACACGCTCAATAACTTCAAGTTCATTGCCGGCCAGCAGAAAAATCCGTTTGAAACCACCTGGGCGCTCTGGGACGGTGATGTAAGACCCGCCGGTTTTACCGGAATGGTGGATTTAGAGCCGATGTTTGTGACCGTTGGCTGGTATGATGTGTTATACTATAATCACGACATCGCCAATATGGAAGCCGTCCAGCTGGGCGCCAAAACGGACATGCTCACCGCAGCCCTTTCTTTTTACAACTATCATGACACCGACGAACTGATCAATGCCGTCATCGCCCCGGCTTATGGCCTGGACACTTCCAA
>JAHECJ010000162.1 GCA_024641805.1 Desulfococcus sp. | reverse complement strand
TTTTGATTTCGTGGTCATCGACGGCGAGGCCGGAATTGAGCAGGTGAACCGGCGGGTCATGGAAAAGGTCAGCCATTTAATTCTGGTGTCCGACGCCTCCGCCAAAGGTATCAACGTGGTTAAAACAATTAAGGAAGTCTCGGATACGGCCATTGATTATGAAAAAGCAGGCCTGATTTTAAACCGGCTTCGCAGCCAGGATGAATATGAAAAACTCATCATTCCTCCGGAGCTGAATTGCCTGGGATGGGTTCCGGAAGACGATACGATACGGTCTTTTGACATCGAGGGAAAAAGCATTCTGGAAATAAAAGACAGCCCGGCCATACGGGCGGTGAAAAACTGTTTGTCTGAAATCGGAATACTGGTATCATTGGAACTAACAGGCGACAGGGATCCGGCGGTTGCTTTGATGGGATAACGGCTTTCCTCAGCAGGAATAACCGGAAAAGTTGGCGCCGAATAGTATGAAATAACCGTTTTAATCGCAGGGGGGAAAATTATGCCAACCGGTTATATGGGCAAAATCCTGATGGTCAATTTATCCGACGGGACCTTTGAGGAACAGCAAATCCCGGATGCCGTGTATGAAAAGTTTCTCTCCGGCGCCGGCCTTGGCGGGTTTATCCTGTACAACAACATTCCCGCAAGTGCCGACCCCCTGGGACCGGACAATATGCTGGGGTTTGTTTCCGGACTTCTGACCGGCACGGGCAGCCTGTTCACCGGCCGCTGGATGGTGATGGGTAAATCGCCGTTAACCGGTGGCTACGGCGAAGCGAACTGCGGAGGGAATTTCTCACCAGCCATCAAGCGCTGCGGTTATGATGCGATTTTTTTTAAGGGCATCAGTGAAAAACCGGTCTATTTATATGTCAAAAACGGCAAACCAGAACTAAAAGACGCTGCTCACCTGTGGGGAAAGGACGCCATCGAAACGGAAGAAACAATAATTGCCGAATTGACCAAAACCCGGAAGCCGAAAGTAGCATGCATCGGACCGGCCGGAGAAAAACTGTCCTGCATATCCGGCATCAGCAACGACCTGGGACGAATGGCGGCCCGGTCAGGGCTCGGGGCGGTCATGGGGTCCAAAAAATTGAAAGCCGTGGTATTGGACAGCATCGGAAAAATCGAACCCCACAATCGCAGTGAAATCCGGGAGCTGTCACAGAAATGCAACAAGTGGGTGCAGTTCCAGCCCTGGTTTCTCTCCGGAAACGGACTGCGGATTCTGGCGGCCCTGCTCCGTTTTCTGCCTGTTCAGACCGCCATGGACGGCATGCTCTGGAAATTCATGCTCCGTAAATGGGGAACCATTGCCCTGAATCAATATTCCGTGGAACTTGGCGACTCACCCATCAAAAACTGGGGCGGTTCCAACAGAGATTTTACAAAAGATAAGTCTAATGCAATCAGTCCGGACACAATCATGGAAAGCGAGGTTTCAAAATACCACTGCTACTCCTGTCCATTAGGGTGCGGCGGCATCTGCAAGGGCAAATTTTCGGATAAAGAAACGCATAAACCGGAATATGAATCGATTATGGCGCTTTCTGGCCTTGCCTTAAACGATAACATGGACAGTGTTTTTCAAATGAATGACCGTCTCAACCGGGCCGGTATGGATACCATTTCCGCGGGCGGCACCATTGCCTTTGCCATTGAATGCTATGAGCGCGGTATTTTAACAAAAGAGGACACGGACGGCCTGGAGCTGACATGGGGAAATACGGACGCCATGATGGCACTGCTGGAGAAGATGATTGCAAGAGAAGGCATCGGTGACATCCTGGCAGACGGTGTTAAAAAAGCGTCGGAAAAAATCGGCAAAAACTCTGACCGATACGCTATTCACGCTGGCGGGCAGGAACTGCCCATGCATGACAGCCGGTTTGACCCTGGGTTTGCGGTTCATTATTCAGTGGAAGCCAACCCGGGAAGGCATACGATCGGGTCCCAGATGTATTATGAAATGTTCCGGCTCTGGAAAAAAGACAAGTCCCTGCCCCGGCCCTGGCTGATGTATCGTAAAAAAAGCAAGTACAAGGTCACAGAAAAAAAAGCCATAGAAGCGGCCGCCTGCAGCAAGTTCATGAACGTGTTAAACTGTGCCGGCGGATGCGCTTTCGGTGCCCAGATCGGGACCGACCGCTTTCCTATTTTTGAATGGCTGAACGCCGTCACCGGATGGAACAAAACGCCTGCAGAATATATGGAAATAGGCAAACGGCTGCAGACCATGAAACAGGCGTTTAATGTCAAGCACGGGATTGATCCGAAATCCACTAAACCGAATATCCGGGCTCTGGGACAGCCGCCCTTGACGGAAGGCGCCAATAAATACCGAACCGTCAATATTGATAAAATGATCGCCGATTACTGGCGGCAGTTTAACTGGAACACGGATACTGGCAAGCCGTCGGAAGAAGTGATGGATTTTAAAGAATAAACAGGAAAAAAAAATGAATAATCAGAACCGAAAAGAAATCCCCCGCTTCGATCGGGAGCTGTGCATTGCGTGTACCATGTGCGCCGGTATCTGCCCGACGGGTGTGATTGATCTTGAAATCAGAAACAGCAGCCATGGGTTCCGGCGGTTTCCGATTCTTACGAATGAAAAAAAATGTATCGCCTGCAAGGCCTGTGAGCAGGAATGTCCTTCCGGTGCGATTTCCATGAAGGAAACAGCGACCGCATGAATCTTTTCCTGTGAAGCCGGTTAGCCGTCAGGTGCACGTAAGAAAACTAAGTCGGGAAAGACCGGTCGCCCATTTTGGATTTCAGGTGCCAGCCGTTCGAAGGATAAATCCTGAACTCGCAAACCCTGACATCGAAAATATTTTATTGTCTTTTTGTCGGATTCCTGGAAGTAACAGGATGCTAAAGCACAAAAGACGATAATCCGGAGATAAAATTTATGGACCAGCTGTCAAAAAACAATTTATCTGATCAGATTTTTCATCTGATCGGCAATAAAATCATGCATAACGACCTAAAACCAGGGGATACGATATATGAAACCCAGATATCCAAGGAACTGGGGGTCAGCCGGAGTCCGGTGAGAGACGCCCTGCGCATGCTGGAACAAATCTGGCTGGTGGAACGCACCCCGAAAGGAAGTTATCAGGTCACAGAGCTTTCCGCCGACAGAATTCAGCATCTTGGCGAAACCGCCAACATCATCTACCAGTTTGTATTTTCAAAGGCTGCGGAAAATGTCACTCCTATGGATTTTGCTGAACTTGAAAAAATGATGAACAGAGTGGAGGCAAGTATCGAGGGCAATAATTTTGAGCTCTATATCACCAACGTGACTAAAATGGCCCATAAAGTATTAAAAATTGCAGGAAATCCCATGATCGAAAGGATTGCCACGGAACTCATGCCCACCGCCGAAAGGGTCCAGTGGGCCTCGATCACGTCGCTGCCGGACCAGCTTAAAACCGTCGTTTCTCATCTTCGTAAAGGTTACGAATGCATTATCCGGCAAAAACCTGAAGAAGCGGCGCAAGCGTTTAAAGATTTCTGTGCCGCCCATATTGAAGTGGTCATTGACAGCCTGAACCAGTCGCACAAACTAAGGGCCGCCAAGTAAAAACTTTTTGTAACGGCCTCATCACCCAATCAATAAAAATTGTCCCCACCTGTGGTCCAAATCCAAAACACGGGTAGTGACCCGTAATACCATGGGTTCATTCTAATGACCGGATTTTAACAAACCTCAGTTTTTTATTTCCGGGCATTGTGATCGTAAAGGAATCTTTTTTCAGTTTTCCCACCATGATTCCCCCTTCTTTGGTGTTGATCCTCAGTTCATTACCCCTGATATACCATGTAAACAACACTTCGTTTTCACAACAAATCCAGGAACCTTGCCCGTTTTCCATTAATTCGATATGATTTTCCTTTTGCGCATCATCCGTCATATCGGTTGCCTGATAGGTGCCGACATAACTGTCGGTGGAATGACACGCAAAACCGCCGAATAAAATAAGACACCCCGCAACTATATACAAAACCGCTTTTTGAGTGGGCTTCAAAATATTTTCTCCAATGTAAGCATATTTACAGAGAGACGATTTTTAACGGCTTAAACGACCGCCGGCTGAACAGGTAGATCCGGTCATAGAAAAAAACCTGGGCAGTCATTATCAGCCATATAAAATCTTCTATCACCCGTCTCCATCCGATGGCTTCCCCTGTGGTATCAAAACATCCGCAGCTGATCTCAATGCCCCGGAACATGTTGATCAGTATAAAGGTTATAAACATAACCAGCAGGCCGCCGACGATAAATGCCGCCGCCCGGGTCCTTAAGCCGATGATGAGAAACAGCCCGCAGAAGAGCTCAATCCAGGGCAGCAGCACCGCCCCCAGGTTCACCCCCCAATAGGGGATCAGTTGGTATGCTGCCACCGATTCGGCGAACTGGGCGGGATAGGCTATTTTGCTCATGCTGGCATAAATAAAAATGATCCCGACATAAACCCTTAAAACAAGAGACAAATATTCGCTGGTCAGAATTTTTATTGAAAAATCACGGAATCGATTCATGGCGCTATCGGATACCCTTTCTTTTTCCACACAGATACAGCTTGTTGGCCAGCTGAACATCATACAATCGACTGATTGTCCTGCCGTAAACGATTATTTTTCGGGACGTGTTTACATCACTAAGCCCCATCATATACATGATATCAAACACTGACAGGGGTATGTTAACAGCACCCGCGACATGTTCCTGCTCATAGAAGCTTGACGGCATGGCGTCCACAAACTGCGCGGTTCCTCGTCTCAATTCCTTGACCGCCACCGAGGGCGGTACCATGCGGATATTGGAATTTAAGCTGATATTCTGGAAGAGTTTGATTCCATTCGGGTTGCTCTGATTAAAAATCAGCGCGCAGAGACCGCTTAAAATAATAATCACAACAAAGTCGAAAATGGATAATTTCGGTGGCTTATATTGTCGGCTATGTTCTCTTTCAATAATCTGATCATTGTCAATCAGCCAGGAGGCCATTTGTTTGATCAGGGTCAGAGAAACCACCGGATAATTTTTCAGGATCTTGTCAAAATGTTCTTTTGAAAGCGATGTCAGTTCAGCATCCTTGACAACCATTACATTCGCCGCCCGGGGAGCGCCGGTCAGCAGGGCCATTTCACCAAAACTGCCCCCCGGTCCTAAAAGCGCCAGCTCCGTCTCGATATTTTCTTCTGTTTTTCTGTAAATACGAACGGTTCCGGATTTTATCATAAAAAAACTATCCCCTGGATCTCCCTGCCGGCAAACCATGCTGCCGGCGGGAACCATACGGTATTCCGCCCGTTGGATAATTTCATTCCGGATTTCTTCCGGCAATTTTTTCAGGATTGGGTGATCGATATCTTTTTGGATTATGGCGCGGTTTGATGTCATTCGCTTTGCGCAGTAATAGGTGATGAGTTAATATTCAAATATCCAGTATGAATCTGAACCTTTATCGCCATTATTGACTGCTACTGAACCGTCCGGATTACATCTAAAATCTGATCCATATCATCAATCAAACCTTCATGAATGTACAGAACCATTCCTTTGTCGTCCGCAACGATGATCGTCGGCGTCGACATGTTGCCCAGCCGTTTGTTTATATCATCTTTTGGGTCTGCAACTATCGGAAATTTAACTTTATATGTATTTTTATAAACATCCACCAACCGGGTGTCATTTCCGACTGCAATACCCAGCATTTTCACTTTTGAATTCAAATCCGAATCACTTGAAATAATATTGTAAAGCTTGTTCACCCGGGGAGCATTCTTATGA
>JAHECJ010000003.1 GCA_024641805.1 Desulfococcus sp. | reverse complement strand
CGGTGGTCCGGATTTTTGTCTGGTCAGTGGCAATGGGCCGGTCATAGAAGGCCTTGGTGTACTTGATATGGTCAAACATCAGCAAGGGACCCAAAAGGGCATAGGCAAACCGGTGATGGATGTTTTTAATGTCCGCATCCAGGTAGATGATAATATCTCCTTGGGTGATATGGAGGGCCTTCCAGAGATTTTCCCCTTTGCCGGTAAAGTTTTCAAGATGGGGCAAAATGGTTTTTGCTTCATACACTTCAGCGCCGTAACTCTTGGCAATATCCAACGTATGGTCTGTTGAGCCGGAGTCGACAACAACGATTTCATCAAGCAGCGGATACCGTGTCATCAGCTCTGACTTCATGATAATAATTTCTTTGGCGATGGTTTTTTCTTCGTTCAGGGTCGGCAGGCACAGGGAGATCTTGAGCTGTTTTCGATTCTTAGCCTCCACCAGCTTTTTGATGTCTTTAAATTCAGAATGGTGGAATGTATTGGTTTTTAACCATTTATGATTCATCGCAGACTCCGCTGTCGATTGCCATGATCACGCCGATAATTTGTGCAATACCGGTAAACATCGGTTTGATTTTCATTGAAGCGTTTTCAAGATGAACATTTTCGCCTTCCGTAACCCCTAAGGTGACCGCCGGAATCTTCCGGGAAAGAAAAATGGACAGTTCGGATTCACCGGAATCACTTGCCGGCTGAAGATCTAAGGCTTTCATTATCGCAACCGTGCTTTTGACCAGCGGGTGCTTATAACGCAATGTCGCGGGTGTCAGATGACTGATAATGTTCAGTTTGAGGCTGACGTGATTTTCATGCCCGATGCCGTTAACAATGTCTTCGATTTCAGAGTGCATCCATTTGGACATCTCCTCGGAATCACTCTGGATTTCAAACCCAAGACGGGCATCATAGGCGATCACGCCATGTTTGAACCCGCCTTCGATTTTTCCGATAATCACCCGGGCCTGCGGCCGCTGGGGGAGTTTCATGGCCAGAATTTCATCAATGACCTTGTTTAAAATAATGATGGCATTGGGTTTGTACCGGTGCTCCCATTCGTCGGTTGCCGTGACATTACACGCAATTTCGCCCCGGATAATTCCTTCGGAGTAGTAATTCAGGCGTCCCAGTTTTTCGCCTTCCACAATCACAGCCCCCCGGATGGGCCCCTCCCAGTTGTCCAGAAGACGGCGGATTCCCTGAAGGTTTCCTTTTCCGATGGATTGCGGAACTCCGGCCAGTAATATGTCTGACTCAAAACGGAGGTCAAGATGCCTGAAAATAAATGGCAAAGAGGCCAGCACCCCAACCGCTAAAGAGTTGTCGAGAATCCCCGGCCCAATAATGGAATTTTTCCGGACGATGTAATTGTGGTCAATGTCCGCTGGCAAAAAAGTGTCCAGATGAGCAACAACGAAAATGGGGGGGCGTGCACCGTCCGAACTGCCTTTGATGATCCCGATGGGGATATTGTAATCATTTGCCGCGCAATAATCCGCCTGGGCATCGGATAAACGTTCCAGAAAAATTTCGGTTCGCGCTTCTTCGTGATATGTCGGGGCCGGGGTCTGGCCGATGAGCACAATATTGGAAATAATGACTTCCTGAATTTCTCTTATCTGATCCACAAAGGCAGGCAGTCGTTTTAAAATGTTTTCCATGGGTGTGCCATTTTATCTATGATTTTAATATGTTTCTCAGTATAAAAGACTATACACTACATGGAAAGGACCGGTCAATTAATTAGTGGACTTTTAGTCGAGGCTTAGAAGGGATTGGATTCTCATGATATGAGGTTTATAAGGACGTTTCCAATGAGGCATCTTTGGACTTGTTGGCATGGGGTTTAACTATAAGATACGAGGTATTTATTAAAAAAAATCCGGGTTTTCTGGAGACCCGGATTTTTATTTCAAATACCAGAAAACTTAAAGGGCTATTGCTTATTCAAATAGAATTTCACAATCGCTTCGCACAGTCCGTCTATGGTATATGATTTTGCTTCAATATGGACGTTAAAGCCGTTTTTTTCTGCTGTTTCGGATGTGATCGGACCGATGGACGCGATGGTGACATTTTTCATCAGGACATCAAACCGGTCTTTCGGAATGAGTTTTTTAAAGTTGGTGACCGTGGAGGAGCTGGTGAACGTAATCAGGTCAATTTCTCCCTGTTCGAGCTGGCGGATCAGCTGATCCACATTTTCCGTATCACTGATCGTGTGATACGTTGGAATTTCATCAATTTTTGCGCCTCTTTTTGATAATTCTTCAGGCAGAATCGGCCGGGCTTCCGCAGCCCGGGGCAGGAGCACCCGTTTGCCGGCAACGGTTTCATTTTTAAAGGCTTCGATAATGGACTCCGCCCGAAAACTTTCAGGGAGAATATCCGTATTGATTCCGTAGGATTTCAGGCGTTCGGATGTCACCGGACCGATGCAGGCGGTCCGAAGATTTCCCAGGGCCCGGGCATCTTTTCCTAATTCAGAAAGACGTTTGAAAAAGAACTCCACGCCATTGACGCTGGTGAAAATAATCCAGTCATAGGCGGCAAGGTTGTCGATGGCCGCATCCAAAGACGAGAAATCCTCGGGAGGAATAATCTTGATGACCGGATATTCCAGGCAGTCTGCCCCGAGTTCGGTGAGTTGAAGGATCATGTCGCTGGCCTGGGCCCGGGCCCGGGTGACAACCACTTTCTTGCCCAACAGGGGCCGGTGTTCAAACCATTTCATTTTTTCCCGGAGGGATACGACATCTCCGACAATAATAATGCAGGGCGGTTTCAGGCCGGCTGCGGTGACATTCTCAGTGATTGTCGAAAGGGTCCCGGTCACGGCCTGCTGCCGGGTCGTTGTTCCCCATCGGACAAGTGCTGCCGGCGTCGCCGGATTCATACCGTTTTTTTGAAGCTGGGCAACAATGTTCGGCAGGTTTCTGACGCCCATCAAAAAGACCAGGGTTCCGTTCATTGCCGCCAGTGCTTTCCAGTTGATGGAGGAGTCTTCCTTGGTTGGGTCTTCATGGCCGGTGATAAAAGTCACCGTGGACGTATATTTGCGATGGGTCAGGGGAATCCCCGCATAGGCCGGGGCGGCGATGGCGGATGTCACGCCGGGAACCACCTCAAACTCAAGGTTTTCGTCAATCAGTGCTTCGATTTCTTCACCCCCGCGGCCGAATATAAACGGATCACCGCCTTTCAAGCGGGTGACGATGTGTCCCTGTTTGGCTTTTTCGACCAGCAGGTTGTTTATCTGCGTCTGGGTCAGCGTGTGATCGCCGCCTTGTTTCCCGGCATAGATTAATTCTGCGTCTTCGCGGGCATGTTTTAACAGCTCGTCGGCCGCCAGGTAATCATAGACAATTACATCCGCTTTTTCGATGCACGCCTTTCCTTTTAACGTTAGCAGTCCCGTGTCACCGGGGCCTGCGCCCACCAGATATACTTTATTTTTCATTATTTAATTCCCGGATAGCTTTGTCCAGTATTTCACCGGCGCCCATTCCAATCAGGCGCTCGGCAAGCTCCGTTCCGAGCTGCTCCGCCTGTGCCAATGGGCCGGTAATGATTTGTTTAATGATTTTGGATCCGTCAATTTCCGCAACGATTCCGATGAGGGTGAATTCGGACCCGTTGACTGTTCCGTATGCGGCCATGGGCACCTGGCAGCCGCCTTCCAGGCGATGGAGAAAAGCCCGTTCGCCGGTAATGATATGGTGCGTGGTGCGGTGGTCTAATTTAGAAACGATTTCCAGGGTATCCGGATCATTCTCGCGGGTTTCGATACACAATGCACCCTGTCCGACAGCCGGGACCAGAATGTCCAAATCAATATATTCGGATATTTTATCTTCCATATTCAGCCGCTTCACACCGGCAGCCGCCAGTACAATGGCATCCAGACCTTCGGTTTCGAGTTTTTCAATCCGGGTGCCCAGGTTTCCCCGGAGAGGTTCGATGACAATATCCGTCCGGAAGCTTAAAATTTGTGAGGCGCGTCGCAGGCTGCTCGTTCCGATTCGTGCACCCTTCGGAAGATCGGATAACGGCCGATTATTTTTCGATATCAGTACGTCATTGGGCAGCTCCCGCTCAGGAACCGCCGCAATGCATAATCCTTTCGGGATTTCAGCCGGCATGTCTTTCATACTGTGGACCGCCAGATCGATGCTGCCGTTCAGGAGCGCTTCCTCAATTTCCTTGACAAAAAGCCCTTTGCCGCCCACTTTTGCCAGGGGGACATCGGTGATTTTATCCCCTTTGGTTTTGATAATTTTAATTTTGACGGACAGGGACGGGTGATTCTCTATGATGGCGGATTTAACCCATTCCGCCTGCCACAGTGCCAGTGCGCTGCCGCGGGTTCCGATCGTAATATATTTTTTCATTATGCCCCGCAGCTTGAGCAGTTGGACGAGCTGCATCCGGAACATGAAGAGGCGCCGGCAGAAGAACTCACTGTTTCACCGCCGCTCCCTTTGCTCACAAAACCGCATGAAGACATCAGACGTTTGACTTTTAAATTGCCGCAGCAGGGGCATACGGGCTTGTCTTTGCCCATAATCAGAATTTCAAATTTCTTGTCGCATTTTTCGCAGTTATACTCGTAAATCGGCATTTATTAACTCCTGATATTATAGCTATTTACGGATTTTATCCCAATTGTCGGACGGGAATAAAGTTTTCCCTTTTAACCCATTCCATTGAGAATGTAAATACAATAACCATGAATTTGATAAAAGCAAAGAGTAGAGAATGGATTTTACTGATAAAATCTAATCGGTTCTTATTTCGCAGTATGGATGCGGCCGATTCCTTGAAAATATACCTGATTCATGGCAATGGGCGTCAGCTTCATTTGATGGAAAAAGATTTTTTACGGCGAGCTGATCAGTTTCAGGGTTTTGGCGATATATTCATCTGATCTGTAACCCAGTTCCTGAGCCTTCTGAAATTCGTCAAGGGCTTCTTCCACCCGATTCCGGTTTAAATACAGGCGGCCGAGCCGGTGCCGGAAAAGACCGTTTCCCGGGTCGATTTCAATCCCCTGACGGCAGAACATCAAGGCGATATCCGCATTTTTTTCCAGCACTTCATATGAATATCCCAGAGCGGAAAGAGCCTCGGCGTCTTCAGGATTTAATTTCAGAGTGGTCTTATAAGCAGTAATGGCATCGGAAATCCGGTCCAGATTGGTATACGTATCGCCAAGCAGGCGAAATGCGGCCGCTGATTTCGGGTTCAGGGTCGTGGCTTTTTCAAGGTATTTTTTTGCATTTTCCGTTTGAGCCAGTTCTAAGTATATCCTTCCAGTCTGAAATGCCAGTTCAAATACTGTATCGTCAAGCTGTTCCGCTTTTTGAAAATACTCGAGTGCGGTGGTGAATTCTTTTTTCAGGAAATGAACGTATCCGGCGTTGTAAATGGACATATTCTCTTCCGGCGCCAGGCGGCTGGCTGTTTTAAATTCAGAAAGCGCCTGGTCCAGATCTTCCTTGATTCCGTAACACACACCGAGGCTGTTGTGCACATTGGCATTATTCTCATCCAGTTTCAGGGCCAGGTAATATTCATTCATGGCGCCTTCAAGGTCACCTGCCTGGTAATGTCTGTCGCCGCTTATATTTAAACTCACGGAATCAAACGCCACACAACTGTCGGCACCGAAAAAATCCGCATGATCCAGCGCTTTCTTGGCATTTTCAAGGACGCTGCTTTTTGTGTAGGAAAGGGTCGGATAAACGGCAGCCCCGATGGAAACGGTTTCACTGCCCTTTTGGGAAAGTTGTTCTTTCATTCCCCGGCTCAGGTCTAAGCATTGGGACTCGGTTTTTCCCGGGAAAAAACAGCCCAGGGTAAAAAGATTCACAAGTCCCCATGTGCCGGAATTTTCTTTGCATATGCCGTCAATAATGCCGGCAAGTGTCGCAATGACATCACTGGGATTGATGACATAATGGATGTCATCCACCCGAATCACAAGGGCGCCAAACGTTTTGGCGTCTGTCATCAGGGTCATAGCATTGTCTACAAAGATATTGTCGGTTTGTATCCCGGGAAATTTTTCTTTGAGCTTTTCAATGGAAATCATTGCGGGCGGGTCGAATTTTTCAGTGTCCGCGCCAATGTCTGTTCGGTAAAACAAAAAATGCTGATTTGAAATTTGACTCCGGTGAGCGTCCTCTGTGAGCTGTGGCATAGTCAAGACCCTTTTAAGCAGGTGTGTACGGCATTGGCAATTTCCGCCAGTTCATCTGACTGAACGGTCCGCATATCCATTAGAAATATATCATCTTCGATTCGGCCGATAATCGGGGGATTATTTCCACGCAAGGTTTTTTCGATGACGCTGGCCGTCATTTTGCTGATGGACAGCCCCACGCATTTGCTCGGCAGTTCAAACAATGGCAGTGATCCGCCCCCGGCCCGGGAGGCGGAGTCGATAAGAGTCACTGTGAGGCGTACATCATCTGGCTGGTCCAGAAGTGCTTTTAGTTGGGATGCTTTCTTTTCAATGGTTTCAAGGGAACAGGTCAGCATGCGTAGTGTCGGAATGGCATGAATTGCCTTTTCTTCATCCCGGTAGAGCCTGAGGGTGCTTTCCAGCGCCGCAAGGGTTAATTTGTCGATTCGAAGGGCTCGGGTCAAGGGATTTTGCCGGATTTTTTCAATGATGTTCCGGTTTCCCAGAATGATCCCCGCCTGCGGTCCGCCAAGCAGCTTGTCTCCGCTGAATGTCACGATATCGGCGTCTGTATTCACGGAATCCTGTACGGTGGGTTCCTTCAATGGGCTGTATCGAGAAAAATCAATCAGAGTCCCGCTGCCTAGATCTTCCATGACCGGCACATGAACCTGTTTCCCCAGTTCCACCAGTTCATTTAAGGGGACGGCTGATGTAAAACCAACGATTCCGTAATTGCTTGTATGCACCTTAAGAAGCAGACCGGTGCGCTCACTAATGGCCCGTTTGTAATCATTTAAATGCGTCCGGTTGGTGGTTCCGACTTCTTTCAGGATTGCACCGCTCTTTTCCATCACGTCGGGAATGCGGAAAGAACCGCCGATTTCCACCAGTTCGCCTCTGGAGACGATCACTTCCCGGTGACGGGCAAAGGTGTCGAGACACAGGAGAACAGCGGCGGCATTGTTGTTGACCACCATGGCCGATTCAGCGCCGGTGAGTTCACAGAGAATATCCTCGACAGCCGTGTATCTCAGGCCGCGTTTACCGGTCGCCAGGTTGTATTCCAGGTTGGAGTACCGGCCGGATATCGCATGAATATGATCGATGGCATCTTTTGCCAGCAATGACCGGCCAAGGTTGGTATGCACCACGATTCCGGTGGCATTGATGGTGCGGACTAGATTCAGGGACATGGCGGATCTGACAATTTCTTGAATCTTTCCGAGAATATGCGTGTCCGTGAAATTATTTTCATGAAGTTTCTGATGGCCCTCAAGTATGGCATTTCGAAGACGATCCACGACCTGGCGGACGGTATCCGTCAGCAGCTTTTTGGGGATATCAGCCAGTATCTCATCTTGCTTTGTAATTTCCAAAATGTGGTCAATGCCGGGCAATTTTTTTAACAGCGACTGCTGGGTGGAGTTGATGCCGGGTTTGTTTTCCGAATCTGTCATGGTTGCTTCCGGTATTAGGGCCGATTGAGTCAGTGTCCTTGGCGAATTCATCATGTTTTCAGGTTTATGATTGTATTTTTGAATTCATATCATTTCAATGAGAATATTTTCAACAGTTTTTTTAAGAACTTACGAATTTAAAAGATTACGGGCGGCTGGTCGGCAAATCACTGAACCTGGATCAGGCATGGTGTTCCCTCTGTTTTTGATGTTTTTCTGTTTTTTTTGCAGAAAAATCTTTATACGGAGTATGTTTTGGGTTATAGGTCTGAGCAGTTGACCAAAAACAGGAGGGCAAATGAAAACTCCCCGAAATTATATAATATTTCCCCTTGATGTGCCGACGGTTAAGGAAGCTTCCCGATATATAGATCTGCTTTCCGAATCCGTGGGCATGTTCAAGGTGGGACTGGAACTGTTTGTTCAGGCCGGACCGGAGATTATCCGGATGATACAATCCGCCGGCAGTGCGGAAATTTTTCTGGATTTAAAGCTTCATGATATCCCCATGACAGTCAAACGGGCGATGAACCGGGTCGCCGACCTGGGGGTTAAATTCGCCACCGTTCACTGCGGCGAAACATTCCGGATGCTTGAGGCGGCGGTGGAAGGCGGCGGCGGTGCGGTGGGTGTTCTCGGCGTAACTGTGCTGACCAGCATTTCCCAGGAAGATATCTCATCCGCCGGGTTTAAGGATGCGTTTTCATCGGATATGTCCCTGCTTGTGCGCAAACGCGCGGAAATGGCCAAAGCGGCCGGATGCGCAGGAGTAGTATGCTCAGGGTATGAAGTTAAAATGATCAAGACGGCTTTTGGAAACAATTTTTGTGCGGTCACTCCGGGAATCCGTCCGGCATGGCAGGCCGGAGATGATGATCAGCGGCGTATCGTGACACCGGCTGCCGCTGTTAAGAACGGGTCGGATTATCTGGTCATCGGGCGCCCGATCAGAGATGCAAAAGATCCGGCTGCCGCGGCCAAAAGGATCGCCGATGAGATCGAATCCGCATTGGCGGATCTGTAGCCTCTCTTGGGATTCCAATTTCACCGGATTCATAGCGTCAAATGCCGCCTGGCATTAGGAATTATGGTAAAGCAGCATACCTATTGTATCTGCGGCGAATTGCAAAGCCCTTTGTTTTTACTCAAAAAAAAGCACCCGATTCATTGTCCGATGAATCGGGTGTTGTTGTTTGTTTGAAGATTTTATCGGGTGAGCATTGACGAATGCGGTTATCCCGCAAACAGTCTGTAAACAGTCAGGCCCAGGATGCCTGCAGCCAGAGCTAATATGAAAATCAGCTGATCCGGATCAAACTGTTTCATGAGGGTAATAATTTGAAATACTTTATTATTCCTTATCAAGGCCGAATGCGGTATGCAGTGAGCGCACGGCCAGCTCCGTATATTTTTCTTCAATAACACAGGATATCCTGATTTCCGATGTGCTGATCATGAGGATATTAATATTTTCAGCTGCCAGAGAGGCGAACATTTTCGCCGCAACCCCATAATGACTTCGCATGCCGACGCCGACTACGGAGACTTTAGAGATGTTTTCATCTCCCAGCACTTCCGCGGCATTGATTTCTCGGGCGGTTTTTCGGGAGATCTCAAGGGCTGATTTATAATCGGTTTTACCGACCGTGAACGTGAGGTCCGTCATGTTTCCTGAACGGGTATTTTGAATAATCATGTCCACGATAATTCCGGCTTCGGAAATCGGTGACAGAATACGGGATGCGATACCCGGAGTGTCCGGAACCTTTTTTAAGGTGATTCGAGCTTCATTTTTATTATGGGTTACTCCGGAAACAACCACTTTTTCCATATTGGTGTCTTCGCTTACCACCATGGTTCCTACCTCCTCATTAAATGATGATCTGACATGGATCGGGACATTGTATTTCATTGCAAATTCAACGGATCGAATCTGCAATACTTTGGCGCCAAGGCTCGCCATTTCAAGCATTTCATCATAGGAAATCCGATCCAGTTTGCGGGCTTTCAGGCAAATATTGGGATCCGCAGTGTAAACCCCGTCCACATCAGTATAAATTTCGCACTGATCCGCATTGATCCCCGCGGCAACAGCCACCGCGGAGGTATCGGAACCGCCCCGACCGAGGGTGGTGATATCCCCCTGGGCATCACAGCCCTGAAAACCGGCGACAATGACAATGTTGTTCTCCGCAAGCAGTTCCTTGAGGCGGCCTGCGCCGATGTCAAGGATACGCGCTGAACACGACTGGCTGTCGGTCAGAATTTCGGCCTGATATCCCAACAGGGATTTGGCTTTATATCCCATTGATTTTAAAGTTATTGCCATTAAGGCAACGGTTGTCTGCTCGCCGGTGGCCAGCAGCACATCCATTTCGCGCTTATCCGGACGATCGGTGATTTCTTCCGCTGTCTGGATCAGTTTGTCCGTCACACCGCTCATGGCGGAGAGAATGACGACCACCTGGTTACCCTGATCGTATGTCCGGGCAATCCGTCCGGCAACATTTCTGATCCTTTTAATGTCGCCCACGGACGTCCCGCCGTATTTTTGTACTATGAGTGCCATTTTTACCCCTTACGCGTTTGCAAATGTTGTTTTGAGGAGCTGTATCAAATTTGTTTTTTTTCGTCCACAGAAAAATATCATGAATTGACGGGTCAAATCATCCACGATTTGGATCCTGACAGCCAGGTCTTCCGGCAGTTCATTTGAGGCCAGCCGATTGGCCCACTCTATGACAAGAACGCCGTCAGCATCCGAGAAATCTTCAAAACCGATGTCCTCAAGTTCGGCGGCTTCGGATATCCGGTAAAGGTCCGCATGAAAAAGATTCAGGCGTCCCGGATATTCGTTAACGAGTGTATAAGTGGGGCTTGTGATAATGTAATCGGAAGGGACGCCGAGCCCCCGGGCAAGCCCCTGAACAAAAACCGTTTTTCCGGCTCCCAGATCACCGGCCAGCGAAATCGTTGTTTTCTCATGGAGGGATCGACCGATGATTTCACCGAGCAATCGGGTCTCGTTTGGTGAATTGGTTTTTATTTCAATGAATTCCGCCATTATTCCCCGCGAAGTGAGTTATAAATTTTCCAGGTGCGGGGTGCAATAAACGGGGGTGTCTTTAAAGGCCGTTTGACCGGCCAGCCTGCCGATGGCTTCCGGCAGTCCGGACACGACATCCGAGGCGATATATCCGTAGGGTCCTTTCCCGGCGGCCACTGTGTCGGCTGCATCGCCGTGGAGATATACCGCCAGGTGCGTCGCTGCCTGCGGCGAATACCCCTGGGACAGAAAACCGGCGATCATTCCGGTAAGAACATCTCCCATGCCGGCGGATGCCATTCCCGGGTTGCCGGTGGGGTTGATGAATACATGGCCATCCGGGTGGGCGATCAGGGTTCGGGCGCCTTTCAGGACAAGGTGCACGTTATAGATTGCGGCAAAAGACCGGGCAATATCAATGCGGTTTGCCTGAATATTTTTGGGCGTGGTGCTCAGCATGCGGGCCATTTCTCCGGGATGCGGGGTCAATATAACGTCTGATTTCCGGCTGAGCAGAATCCCCGGATTGTCCGCCAGGTTGTTTAAACCGTCCGCATCCAGGACTATCGGAACCGGGCACTCCTTTACAAGAAAATGGACAAGCTTTTGAGTCTGTGGATCCGTCCCCATGCCCGGCCCAATGGCCAGGCATTTTTTGTCTGCAATCAGCGCCATGATAGTTTCAATGGATTTATCGCTGTGCATGCCGTTTTGGGTTTCAGGCAGGGGCAGGGTCATTACTTCCAGAGACTTGGCTTCCATGACCGGGTTCAAGCTTTTGGGAATGCCTAAAGTAACCAGCCCGGCTCCTGCGCGGAGGGCTGACATGGCGGTCATGGCGGCCGAGCCGGTTTTACCGGGCGAACCTGCGATTACCAGCGTATGGCCGGTGCCGCCTTTGTGAATATCGCATGCCCGTGGATGGACCAGATTCCGGACAGCGTCTTTTGTCATCAGGTGATGCCGGGGCGGCACATTTTTAACAACATGGGGCGGTATGCCGATGTCGATAATATGAAGTTCTCCGGTATAAGCAGCCCCCGGAAGCAAAATGTGGCCGATTTTGGGGAATGCAAAGGTCACGGTAATGCTTGCCCGGATACAGATGCCGCAGGGTTTTCCGGTGTCCGCGTGCAGGCCGGAAGGGATATCCACGGAGAGGATTGGCCGGTTCAATTCATTAATATAATGGATGACCGCTTTGAAGAAACCCGTGACTTCGGAGTTCAAACCCGTACCGAATATGGCGTCCACCCAGATATGGTAGTGGGCCATTTCGGTTTTCACCTGGTTAAAACGGTTTTCATCCGTTATCTCTTTGACAGGGATTCCCAGTGCTCCCAGCAGTTTGAAATTGTCTGCGGCATCTCCGGTCAGCCGGTTGCTATCGGACAGGAGGTAAACCGTGACGGAAATCCCGGCCTGGGTCAGGTACCGTGCAATCACAAATCCGTCACCGCCGTTGTTGCCTCGTCCGGCGGCAATGGCAACCCGTTTGGAAGAAAGGTCCGGAAATTTTTCCATCAGAACCCGGGCAGCACCCCGCCCTGCGTTTTCCATTAAAACCCGCCCGGGCAGACCAAAGTTTTCAATGGTCTGCCGATCCATTTCCCTCATTTCATCGGCGGTTACTATGTACATATTATATTATCCTGATAAAAATCAGATCCAGATGGCAAAGAAAAAAGAGCCAAATTCAAGGCGCACAAATTCTTTGGAATGAGGTGTAGCTGGCTACTCCGCAGTGACAAAGAATGCAGTGCAACATAGAATTTGGACTTTTTGCGAAGCCATCGTTTATAATTCTTTGATTAAAGCCACCATATCCGCCACCGCCTTCTGCATCCCCACCAGTGCCGCCCTGGAAATAATGCTGTGACCGATGGAAAATTCATCGATTTCTTTCAGCCCCGCAAATCGCTTGATGGAATTATAGCATAACCCATGCCCGGCGTTGACGCCCAGATTCAACTGGGCGGCTTTTTTGGCGGCCTCAATGACCGCGGCAAAGGCGGTGTCTCTTTCAGCCGGATCAGTGGCATCGCAATAGGCCCCGGTATGGATTTCAATCATGTCCGCATTGATTTTCCGGGCCTTTTCAATCTGAACCGGGTCCGGGTCAATAAACAGGCTGACTTTGATTTTCCGGTCATGGAGCGCTGAAATCGCTTTTTCAACAGTTGCTGATTGGGTGATAATGTCCAGTCCCCCCTCGGTGGTCAGCTCTTCTCTTTTCTCCGGAACCAGTGTGACAAGATCCGGTTTGACTTCAGAGGCTATTCTGATCATTTCATCGGTTGCCGCCATTTCAAGAATCAGTTTTGATAAAACTGTTTTCCGAAGCAGATAGACGTCCCTGTCCTGAATATGACGCCGGTCTTCCCGGAGGTGTACCACAATTCCGTCCGCACCGGCCAGTTCCGCCAGAACAGCAGCGGCAACCGGGTCCGGATAATTGATTCCCCGCGCCTGCCGCAATGTCGCGATATGGTCTACGTTAACCGCCAAACCCGCCATTTTATTTTTCCCCTATGCTGGTATCTCCAATGATTTTAAACAATTCATCTGTTTTCCGGTCCATTTCCACGGCCGCGTCCTCGCTGATTTCATGATCATAGCCAAAAAGATGGAGAATGCCGTGAATCAGGAGGAAATCAAACCGCTGATTAAAAGAAAAACCCAACTCCCTGCTTTCTCTGGCGGCCGTCTCAGCGGAGATCACCACGTCCCCCAGCAGTCCGGGATTGATTTCCGAACAATCGCCTTCCTGCATGGGGAAGGCAAGGACATTGGTCGGACCCTGGCGTTGCCGGTACTGTTGGTTTAACTGTTCAATTTCGGGGTCATCGGTGATCAGAATGGAAAGCTCGCTGTCAGGACTGCCCAAGGCGTTTAAGAGTGCTTGGGCTGTTTTCCGTATCTTCGTCGTCGATATTTTTTGGTGTTTCTGCCGGTTGTCGATCAGTATTCCCATTCTTCTCCTTTGATTCGCCGGGTGTAAATCTCTCCGGATACTCCACCCGATGGTGGTGTATTCCATTTAATATTTTGTTAAAGCTCCGGGCGATGTTGTGCAGGTCCTTGAGGGTCAGTGGGCATTCATCGAGCTGATTGTCGGAAAACAGTTTGTTGATGAGTTGCTGCACCAGACCCTGTATTCTTGCCGCCGTCGGATGTTCCAGCGTTCTGGATGCGGCCTCGACGACGTCGGCGAGCATGACCAGCGCGGTTTCACGGGTCTGGGGTTTCGGTCCCGGGTATCTGAAATTATCGATATTGACTACCTGGTCTTCTTTTGCCTGCTGCTTGGCCTTATTAAAGAAAAAACTGATCAGTGTGGTGCCGTGATGCTGGTTGATGGCATCCAGGATCTGCTGCCCGATTTTTTTCTCCTTGGCCAGTTCGATTCCGTTTTTGACATGGGACGTCAGAATCAGGCAGGACATGGAAGGGGCCAGTTTATTGTGGATATTTTTTCCGTTATTCTGGTTTTCGATAAAATACAATGGGTTTTTCAGTTTGCCGATGTCGTGGTAATACCCGCAAACTTTTGCCAGCAGTGGATTGGCGCCGATTTCCGCCGCCGCGGCTTCCGCCAGAGAGCCGACAATGACCGAATGGTGATAGGTTCCGGGCGCTTCCAGCATGAGGCGCCTGAGCAGGGGCTGATCCAGGTTGGCAAGTTCATGGAGCGAGCTGTCCGTGGTATAGCCGAAGGTCAGTTCCATCAGCGGCGTGAGTCCCGCAGTGGTTATTCCGGCAATGATACCGCCGGAAAACGCGAACGTCCAGTCCCAGAGCAGCTTAAATCCTGAAAAATCGATCATATAGACATCAATGATCGTTGCAAGCAAAATATTCAGCAGGCCGACTTTCACGCCGGCCTGGATAAACCCCTTGCGTTCCTTGCAGTTTTGCACCCAAAAAGCGCCCATGATCCCGTTAAGCAGAAAAAACAGGCACATTTCATAGCTGTTTTCAAAAATAATCGCTGAAATCAGCGATAAGACAATAGCAAACGGAAACGCAATGTTGAACCCGAGAAACTGGCAGATGGTCATGGGACCGGCGGCAAGGGGAATGCTGTAAAAAATGGATGCCGGGGAGATGGTGACCGGAGCTCCCGACACCACCGCCTGGGCAAGGGATGCGAAAAACTGCAGAATTAGGAGAAAAAGGATGACCACACTGCTGATGAAAAAAAGATTTTTATTCTGATAATGCAGAATTTCCCGCTGGTATTTCAGGTGGATCAGGTAGGTAATGGTCAGCAGGGCAAAAATGATCAGCGCCGTTCCGATTCCTTTTTCAAGGGCCTGTTTTGTCCCGGTCTGCGCCTTTAATGCATTGAGCTTTAATAAATGCAAAGGGGTGACCCGTTCTCCTTCCCGGAGTATCATTTCCCCTCGCTGGATCCGATATAGAGTCGAATTGATGAGCGCTTCGGCTTCTGTACGTCTTTTTTCCGTTTCGCTCCGGTTGGGGGTGATATTGGGCTGTATGAGCCGCTGGGTAAAATCAACGATCAGGTTCACAACCGTATAGTCGATATCTTTTAAAACCGGTTCGCCGACAATTCTGACCATTGTTTTGGCCTGATCGAGTCCGTAAAAGTGCTTTAGATTCCGGACAACCATTTCAGAGTCGGCGCCGATGGTTTTTAATACAATCCCTTTGTCATTTTCTTTGAGAAGCAGGTCTTTATTGGCAACGACACCGTTTCTCAGGATTTTTGATAAGATACTGGAGATCAGATCCGCAATATTCTCGGAAAATTTTTCGTTTTCCAGAATTTTATACGCACCGCCATTCACCGGAATTCCGATATTTTTCTCAAATTCCGGTTTTAAGCTCAAAACTTCACTATGGATATCGTTCGGGTTTTTGATTTTTGAATCCAGCGGCTGATTCTGTTTTTGCGCTTTATTCCCGCCGGATGCCGCGGCTGGTTCAAGTATGGATCTGGGCCGGCTAAATGCGGCATTGATCTGCCGATTCAGGGTGTCGGGTAGAGATTTGTCATAATCATAGACAGTTAAAACGCTGTCACGAGCGATTTCCCGCTGCTGATTCGTGGCATTTGTATCTTCAACAAAGAAATCCGTTGTTGCCTTGATGTTCTTATCGGCAATATCCCCCAGTTTATAAGGGGTATGCATCACAACCAGTCTGGGAGACAAAATCAGTGTCGAAATGATCGTTACGGTCAAAAGTATCCCGTTTAAAATCAGAAAGTTGGATGAAAATCTTTTCTTAAGCGAGATGTCACTGGGTTTTGTATTCATAAGAATCTGGTAACCATTTTATTTATAGTTAAATGATATGGCAATAAATTGATATTTAAATTAATTATCAGGTGAAGGCGTTTAATGCAATATGGATTCCTGGAGAGCTTGGTTTAAGAGACCGATGATTTGTTTCGCCTGTTTTCACGCATTTCGTAAGCATTCACAATTTTCTGAACCAGCTTGTGTCTGACCACATCGTGTTTGGTAAAGAAGACAAATTTTATCCCGTCAATATCGCACAGGAGTTCCTTTGCCTCGATGAGTCCGGACGGGCGGTTGCTCGGGAGGTCGCTCTGGGTAATATCCCCGGTGATCACCGCCCTGGAATTGAACCCGATGCGGGTGAGAAACATTTTCATTTGTTCGGTGGTTGAATTCTGTGCCTCATCCAGGATGATGAATGAATCGTTTAATGTCCGGCCGCGCATAAATGCCAGGGGAGCTACCTCAATCGCATCCTGCTGCATCAGGCCGGCGGCTTTTTCAAAGCTCATCATGTCGTGAAGCGCATCATATAGTGGTCTTAGGTAAGGATTGACTTTTTCGGCAAGATCGCCGGGCAGAAAACCCAGCGCCTCCCCGGCTTCAACCGCCGGTCGGGTAAGAATAATCCGGCTGACCTTTTTCTGGGCAAGCGCTGCAACGGCCATGGCCATGGCCAGATATGTTTTGCCGGTACCCGCCGGGCCGATGCCGAAGACAATATCAAAATTCCGGATCGCATCAATGTATTCTTTTTGATTGGGATTTTTCGGCGTGATGGTTCTTTTTTTGGACGTCACATAGACGGTATCGAAAAATATCGTTTTCAGGTTGACGCTGCTGTCCTGGCTCAGGACATTGGTTGCATATTCAACATCTTTAGCGAAAACTGGATAACCGTCCCGGATGAGGCCGTAAAGCTGGTTGAGAATATTTTGAGCCAGGTCGGATGAGATGGTATCGCCTTTGATGAAAATGGTGTTTCCCCTGGCGGATATACTGACACCGGTCGCTTCTGCAATGCGTTTTAAATTGCTGTTGTGAACCCCGAACAGTTCATTGGCAATATGGATATCGGAAAAAGTCAGTTCCGAACTGGCATGCTCCTGATAATCATTCATTAAAATAATTGGCCAATTTTAAATAAGTTATACACAAAAAATTGCCGGATAAATCATGGATGACGTAATTTACACTGGATATTTAAAAAAAAACAAGAATTTTCTTGACGGGGATTTGGGGTTTGGTTAATGTAACCCACTGATACAGTTATAATTTTTTAAATATATCCGGTGTCTGGACCGGCTGTGAGGATTCGAAGCGGACCTGTTTTCCCGCTAAGCGGCATGGTTTTGTTCGAAACAGGGTGGTATGGATGTTAAATGGCGTCATGTATCGGTTTAAGCTGTCTTTGACCAATAATGCACTTTTGGGAGAGTTATGAATCCTTTTGATATGGCTATCATTGTCATCCTGGGGTATTGTATAATTCGTGGAATTTTCAGGGGATTGATCAAGGAGGTATCGTCCATCGCCGGACTGGCCGCTGGTTTTTATGTGGCCTATTCGTATCATGGGGCGGTTTCCTTCTTGTTTTCAAAATGGATAACGGAACCCGCCTATATTAATATCGCCTGTTTTCTGTTTCTTTTTTGCAGCGTGTTTTTTATTATTGCGTTAATCGGGATTCTGATCCGGTTTGTGATAAAGCTTGTTCTTCTGGGGGTTGTTGACCGGATTTTCGGTGGTGTTTTCGGTGCGTTAAAAGCAATTCTAATTGTTTCATGTATCTATATCCTTTTGGTGACGTTTCTTCCTGCGGGTGGGGCGACGATTATTCGCGCTTCGAAACTTGCACCCCGTATCCAGCTAATTGCTTCGGGAATTATCAGCGTCGTACCGAAAGAGGTCCGGGATTCCTATCAGAAAAAAATATCTGATCTGAAAAAAGACTGGGGACCGAACACATAAACAGATTTGATGACATGCGGATTAAAAATTTAGAAATTGACTTTTATCCGGGATCTGACTATCCGATCCGTTTGACGTCTTTAATCCGGAAAATTTTTAAAAGATTAAGCTGTTTAATTGAGGCAAATGGATGATAGCAATTATCGATTATGATGCCGGGAACTTGACCAGTGTGTCCAGGGCGCTTTCCCATATTGGTGTTGAAAATGTAATCACAAACGACATCAAATTAATCGTGTCGGCGGAACGAATTATTTTTCCGGGGGTAGGGGCGGCCGGGTCGGCCATGCAGAGTTTAATCCGCCTGGGTCTGGATACGGCAATACGGCAAGCAGTTGACGGCGGAAAGCCCGTATTGGGCATCTGTCTGGGCACCCAGATTATTTTACAGAAAAGCGAGGAGAATCAGGCAAAGTGTCTCGGAATTATCGACGGGTCGACGCTGGCATTTTCCGAAATCTTTCGGGAAAAGGGGATTAAAGGATTGAAAATCCCGCATATGGGATGGAACCAAATCTCTTTGAAGACAGAGCACCCGGTATTTGCCGGCCTGAAAGAAACGGATGAATTCTATTTTGTTCACGGATATTATCCGTGGCCGGAAAATTCTCGCCAGGTAATTGCCACCACCGATTATGGAATTAGTTTTCCATCCGTCATCGGAATGAACAATCTTGTTGCGACACAGTTCCATCCGGAAAAGAGCGGAAACCCCGGGTTGACAATATTAAAAAATTTTAGCAGCTGGGAGCCATGTTAAGTAAACGAATCATACCTTGTCTGGATGTCCGCGAGGGTCGAACCACCAAAGGCATCAAATTTAAAAATAATGTGGATATCGGTGATCCGGTTGAAATGGCGTTGATGTATTATGAAGCCGGTGCGGATGAAATCGTATTTTATGATATTACCGCTTCCCATGAAAAACGCGACATCATGATTGACGTGGTGCGGAAAGTGGCTGAAACCATATTTATTCCGTTTTCAGTTGGCGGCGGGATCCGTACCCTTGAAGACATGCGGGATGTGCTTCTGGCCGGAGCTGAAAAGGTCAGTGTCAATTCGGCGGCCGTAGTGAATCCGGGCATTATTTCCCAGGGAGCGGCCGCTTTCGGGAGTCAGTGCATTGTTCTGGGCATGGATGTCAAGCATGTCGGAAAAAGTGAAAAGATCCCATCCGGATACGAAATCGTCATCAACGGCGGCAGAAAATATATGGGGATTGACGCGCTGGAATGGGCGCTTAAGGGTCAGGCGCTGGGTGCCGGAGAAATATGCTTGAACTCAATTGATGCGGACGGCACAAAAGACGGTTATGAATTAACGTTGACCGAGCTGATTTCAACCAGTGTGGATATTCCGGTGATTGCTTCCGGCGGTGCGGGGCATCCGGTTCATTTGCGCGATGTGCTGACCACCGGGAAGGCGGATGCGGCCCTTATTGCATCCATGGTGCATTACGGCACCTATACGGTTCCGGAAATCAAATCCTATCTTGATGAAAGTGGGGTAAAAATACGGTCCACGTGGTAAGCTGTTTTTTTATTTTCCTGTGGAATTCCGGGCGATTTCTTCGAGCTGTCGAATCAGAAACTCAGAATCATGGACTTTAAGATTCGCGGAAATTTTTTTACCGTCCGGTGTGATGATATGATACCGGATCAGCTCGGGGGGCGGATTTTTTGAAACCGGCCGCGGTTGAAAGGGATGCGCGGTGGTGCCGGCATCTGGGTGAAGCACAGCTTGTCGTGATCCGGTCCGGGCGATCCGTTCGATAATATCCGATGATATTTTATTGATAATCCATCGGCGCTTGGATTCCACCGAATAAGAGTTGATCTGATCGTCAGCCGCTTCAGCCGCGGGAACGTTGCCGGCGTCATGAATTTTCTTCAGCCGCTTGGCATAGGCATTCAGAACATTATGAATTTGATGGGTTGGTATGCGCATAGGCCGTGTAGTAAATGTTTATGAATTTTTGGTGACTTTCAAAAGCAATTTCCGGCAGATCCGCAAACGCGAACCAGCGCACGTCTTCGGCGTCATCTCCGGCATACAGATCCCCGCTGAATGACCGGATCAGAAAACCGGTCATCAGGATCGTTTCATACCGGCTGCTGTGATTGCTTGTGACACCCAGCAGCACATCGATTTTTCCGGCAAGCCCCGTTTCTTCGGCCAATTCTCTTAAGGCAGCTTCCTCCGGCATCTCCTGCAGCTCCATAAAACCGCCGGGAAGGCACCACCAGCCTTTTTTCGGATCAACACTCCGCTTGACCAGCAGCAGCCGCTCCTGAGCGTCAATCGTGACCAGGCAGGTTGCCGGAACCGGGTTTTCATAAATGGGCAACCGGCAGTGGTCGCAAAACAGGCGCATCCGCCCTTCATAAAACTTTTCCGACAGCCGGCCGCCGCAGAAGTGGCAATGGATTTTTTTTATCATTTAATCGTCAAAGTCTCCGCCTGGCCCCTTGTCGCTTTGAATAGTCGCGGCCCGGGCGGCGATTTTTTCAGGCGTCCAATCTTCCGGTTTTTCAATGCGGACTGATTTGGGACCAGGATCATAGGCTCCGGCGCTGAGTATGACGTCAATGGCAATGTCGGCGGTATCTCCGCTGTTAAATACATTTGCCAGCATATTGTAGACAAAATCTTCCACCCGCCGGGCCATTCGGTTCCTGATCTCGGAAGGCTGCGCCAGCAGCTGGTTTTCGAAAGGAAGGTTCAGTTTTTTATAATCGCCTTTTTTCAGGCTGTGGGCGTCGGCATAAGCGGTGATTTTTTTCCATATTTTTCCCGACATGCCTTCATTTTCGAGTTTGATGAAATTGCCGTTTCCGTCTAATTGCGCATTGCCGTAATCATTGACGTTCAGTCCCCAGGAGATCATTTGCAGGGCGGTGGCGACATTCGCCTTCGTGGTCCGTGTTTTTGTGGCGATTTGCCGCAAACGTTCCGAACTGTTGCCGGAGGTCCCGTGCTGGGCGCCGGAGATATTGTAAGGTTTAAGGGCGTCATGGATCTGCGCGGTGAGTTCAACCTGGATGCCTTCGGCACTTGCTTCAATGCCGTGAGTGGTGCCGTTGTTTAAAGCGATCCAGTCCGGGAAAAAATTATGCGCATTAAGGCCCTGGATCAGAAACAGTGCTTCTTCAACCGTTGAAAGCCCCTGTTTCCCCTTAATTTCACCTACTTCTGTTTCATAGCCCGCCCAACCGGGAATATACGGGCTGATCTCAATGTTGGCCGCAAGGTTCTGGGCATCCGGCAGATGGGACGCGTCAATGGCAATGGAGGTTATTCCTGCGTCAAACATGGACGGAATTTCCGTTTTAGCCGTTTCAATGTCCTCCGGTCCTTTGATGCCATAGTGATCCGCGTGGATCGCCACCGGAACGGTAATATTGAATTGATTGCACAGATCATTAACCAGTCTGGCCATGTTCCAGTAATTGACAGCACAGTAAGCGCCAGTGCCGCCCTCGGATTTGGCGATTTCGATAATGATTGCCGAATTTGCCCGTTGCGCGGCTTTTAAGGCCCCCTCAATAACAAAGAGACTCCTCCCGTTTGCCGCTATGGAGATAGCATTGCCTTTGGCGAGCATTGCCCGGTCGATGAATCTGCCGCTGACAATTAAGGCTTTTGAATTGGGGAAAAGAGATACGATGTTTGGCGGTCTGCCAATTTCAATCGCTTTTTCAAAAGATTTCATGTTTTTTGTTTTTGAAGCGGTCATGGTGGGCCCCTTTACAAATATTTTAAATAGCGGATAAGGTTTTCCGCCGGGAAAATCTCATTTTGCGAAATGATGGCTTCTCAGTTGATTGATAATTTGTTTGATTTCCGATTGATATCGGTCCGGTGCATCAATATTTCCCCACCCTTTTTGCGTTTGAAACAGGCCGTCGTAAGCTGTATCATGATGGGAGCGGATGCGGTGGGGAATGCTTCGCTCATCCAATATCGATTCGAGCAGTTGTGCCTCGATGGCATTTTCGATCACCGAAATAGTGATAAACGCGTCTTTTTGATGATTCATTGCTCGGCTCGCACGTTAAAAAATATCCCGCATAAAATTTATCAGGGGATTCACCGGTTAATGCTGCGTTGCACGGATTCTAAAATATATAGATAAATTAAGGGGAAAGTGTCAAGGGAAAAGGGTTTGCCCTTTGTCCTCCGCTATTCGGGTGAAGAATCAATCGCTTTTCATTGGTCTCCGGTGTCCTTATATAATTACTCGAATACTTACCGGCATGCCCGCAACTCAGAACCGGATGTCCGGGGTTGGGGAAAAATGACTGAAAAGAAGAATAAATAAAGGTATTGTCACTTTGACGTGGACATATTACACTGCCAAAATTTCAGGGCGTTGCATAAATAGTGTCCGGTGGAATGACTAAGAGAAAAGGAATCATATGGATATCAGGGGTAATTCGTATGGTATGAAATTTGCTTCATACACAGACAGAAGAATTTTTTAAATTATAAAACATGGTTAATCGAAAAATTGACGGTTAGTTTGAGAATAAAACAGTATTTTATTTTACAGGTTGAAGCAGGACTTTAATGAAACGAATATCTTCAAGCGATTATCCGGCAGAACCGGTGGTTCTGGATAACCTTTCCGCCAAATTTATGAAACAGTCAAAATTTGTCCCCCTTTCAGTCATCGGCAGTACGTTGCAGATTGCCATGGCAGATCCAGGGGATTTCTGGACCATTGACGCACTCAAGCAGG
>JAHECJ010000161.1 GCA_024641805.1 Desulfococcus sp. | reverse complement strand
GGTCGTCAGCCTGACGGATTACGGCGCATTTGTCGAAGTCGAAGAAGGCATCGAAGGATTGATTCATGTTTCCGAGATGTCCTGGACCCGAAAGGTTCGCCATCCTTCCAAAGTGGTCACCGCCGGCGAAGTGGTCGAAGCGATTGTACTGGACATCCGGCCGGAAAATCGGCGGATTTCCCTGGGTATGAAACAGATCAGCCCGAATCCCTGGGAAATGATCAGTGCAAAATATCCGATTGGCTCCACCATTGAAGGGAAAATAAAAAATATTACTGATTTCGGTATTTTTATCGGAATTGATGATGATATTGACGGGTTGGTCCATATTTCAGATATCTCCTGGATTAAGCGAATCAAACATCCGTCTGAAATATACAAAAAAGGGGATATCGTTCAGGCAAAAGTGTTGGATATCGATAAAGCCAATGAACGGTTTTCTTTAGGAATTAAACAGCTTGAGGGAGACCCCTGGAAATCGGTTGCCGAGCGGTATCCCGTAGGGACTGAAATCAACGGTACCATAACCAACATCACGGATTTCGGCATTTTTGTTGAGCTGGAAGAAGGCATCGAAGGCCTGGTCCATGTTTCCGAAATCAGCAAAGAAAAAATTAAAACTCCGGTCGGGCAATATGAAGTCGGCGATACACTGACTGCCAAAGTAATGAATATCAATACGGAAGACCGGCGGATCGGATTGTCCATCAAGCGGCTCGGCGATGAAGATGACCAGTCGATTCTTGAAGAATATGTAACGAAATCCCAGCCGGCGCCATCCAGCTTTGGAGCGATTCTGAAGGAAAACCTTCAGGAAAAATTAAACGGGCAGGCAAAGATGGCTGAAGCAGAAAAAGCCGAAGCCTCTGCCGCTGCTGAGAAAGCATCCCAGGTGGAAGTTTCCGAGGATGAAGCGGACGCGTAACCGGAGCTGAGAGAGGATTTAGTTTCGTCATATGTTTAAAGAATGTAACTGACGGAACTCGATTTTTGTATTGAGTGAAGCCGCATCAACGTGCGGTAAGCGGAAGAAATATCATAGGGATGAAGCAGAATGATTCTGTTTCATCCCTATGTCTATTTTCCACCGGTTTCTGTAAATCAGTATTAAAACTATAACATCAGGTAATTGAATCCATGTTTTCCCGCAGACATCCATATCTGTTTTTTTTGCTGGTGTTTTCGGCGATTATCGCCGGAAGCGCCGTGTGTTTATCCATGTTGCGCCTGGTATCACAGGATCAGTCCGAAATTGGATTCGGCGAAAAAGTCGGCGTGATAGAACTTTCCGGAGTGATTACCGATTCCAAACGAATTCTTGAGCAGATCAAAGATTTCCGGGAAAATGATTCGGTTAAATCGATAATTATCCGGATTGACTCTCCCGGAGGCGCAGTAGGGCCGTCCCAGGAAATATACCGCGAAATCCGGAAAACAATTGAGAAGAAAAAGGTGATTGCCTCTTTGGCAACCATCGCCGCTTCCGGAGGATATTATATTGCTGCGGCTGCGGACGGCATTATCGCCAACCCGGGGACGATCACCGGCAGCATCGGGGTTATTCTGGGGTACACCAACTTTGAAGCGCTGTTTGAAAAAATCGGATTGAATCCGGTGGTGATTAAGAGCGGTAAATATAAGGATATTGGGTCGCCGGTGAGAAAAATGACGGAAGCGGAGAGGGAACTGCTCCAGGAATTTTCCGATAATGTGCATACCCAGTTTATCGAAGATGTTGCACAGGGAAGGAAAATTCCGTCCACGCAGGTCCGGGGAATAGCGGACGGTCGGATTTTTTCGGGTGAACAGGCAAAGGCGCTGGGACTCATTGATCGTCTCGGCAACTTTGAGGATGCCATTGAATGGGCCGGTCGAATGGGTGGGATTAAGGGCGAAATATCAATAGTTTATCCGCCAGAAGAAAAACTGCCGTTCATTAAATATCTGATGGAGATGTCGGCGGCCCAGATCCGGCAGCTTGTCGTTCAAATGGGAGAATCAATGGTTACCGGGGGGTATATTTACCGTCCGGATCCGCTCCCTTAACGGGATGATGTTGTATAATCTCCTATTAGACAGCGTGTAACGGTTTCCCTGGTATCCCATAAAAAACCGGATTACTTGAAGAGGCTGACATCTCCAAGTCCTTCCCGGATAATTTCAGGCTCATCGTCAATCAGAGAAACAACACTGGACGGTTCGCCGGAAGCGGGCCCGCCGTCAATAACCAGGTCAATATTCGCCTCGAAATGGTCATGAAGCAGCGAGGGGTCAAGAAAAACGCCTCCGTCAGGCGTACTGGCACTGGTTGAAATGATTGGATTTCCAAGCCCTTGCACTATCCGTAAGCAGATTTCATGGTCCGGGACCCGAATCCCGGCGGTCTTTCGCTTGGTCAGCATGATTTTAGGGACCATGCGTGAACCCTCGAGAATAAACGTATAAGGACCGGGCAGCAGCCGTTTCATCGTTTTATAGGCGTAATTGGAAACTTTGGCGTAATCGCTGATGTTTTTAAGGTCTGAACAGATGAAGCTGAAGGGTTGATTTTTATCCCGGCGCATGATCCGGTATATTTTTTCAATCGCTTTTTTATTCATGATGTCACACCCGATTCCGTAAATCGTATCAGTGGGATATGCGATAATACCGCCTTCCCGTAAAACGGAAACTGCCTGGGCAATCATCCTGGGCTGTGGATTTTTGGGGTTGATCTGGATCAGCATGGGGTATAGATGTTTTTAAACGTTAAGCGGTGACAGGTTTTATAAAAAGAAATTTTATCATTGTAGGAAGTATTAGTATAATGATATTTAATTTGTCAAGTTTGTTAATATACCGGATCATCCGGTTATGATTTAATATTTTGGAGGCGTTATGATTAAGAGACCACCTGAGGAAGCCTATTCATTTGATGATGTATTATTGTTACCGAACTATTCGGATGTTTTGCCAAGTGAAGTAAACACGAGTACGCGGCTGACAAGGAATATCGAATTAAATATACCCATTGTCTCTGCAGCCATGGATACGGTGACGGAGGCGGAAACCGCCATCAGTGTGGCTCGCGAAGGCGGAATCGGATTCATTCACCGCAATATGAGCATAGAAAGCCAGTGCATTGAAGTCAAACATGTCAAAAAATCGGAAAGCGGCATGATTGTTGATCCCATCACCACCCGCCCGGATGTTCTGATCCGGGATGTTTTAAAATTAATGGAACAGTACCGGATTTCAGGCGTGCCGGTCACGGAAGGAAAACGCCTGGTCGGTATTGTGACGAACAGGGATCTGCGTTTTGAAACCGATCTCGGGAAGAAGGTCTCGGAAGTCATGACCAAGGAAAACCTGGTGACGGTTTCAGAAGGGATCGATCTGGAGGAGTCCAAAAAACTGCTTCACAAGCACCGGATTGAAAAACTGCTGGTGGTGAAAAATGATGACCAGCTGACCGGCATGATAACAATTAAAGACATTGAAAAAATAAAGAAATATCCAAAATCCTGCAAGGATAATATGGGACGGCTGAGGGTCGGCGCCGCCATCGGTGTTGGAGCGGATATGGCGGAACGGGCGGATGGACTGGTGAAAGCCGGTGTGGATGTTCTGCTGATTGATACGTCCCACGGCCACTCGGCAAATGTGATCAATGCCGTTAAGCGCCTTAGAAACATGTTTCCGGATGTTGAGGTCATTGCCGGAAATGTCGGAACCGCCAAAGGGGCTGAAGAATTGATTGATGCGGGAGTGGCTGCCGTTAAAATCGGGATCGGTCCGGGGTCCATCTGTACCACCCGGATTATCGCCGGTGTCGGGGTGCCCCAGTTAACCGCTGTCTTAAATTGCCGGTCCATTTCCAATAAAACAGGCGTTCCCATTATTGCCGACGGCGGGATTAAGTATTCCGGTGATATCACCAAGGCAATCGGCGCCGGCGCGCATTCGGTGATGATCGGCGGCCTTTTTGCCGGTACGGAGGAGAGCCCTGGCGAAAAGATTATTTTTCAGGGCAGAAGTTATAAATCCTATCGCGGAATGGGATCGGTGGAAGCCATGAAACAGGGCAGCAAGGACCGATATTATCAGGGGGACGAGGCGGATGGCGACAAGCTGGTTCCGGAAGGGATCGTCGGCCGGGTTCCCTACCGGGGAACCATCGCTGAAAATATTTTTCAGATGGTGGGCGGCCTGAAATCCGGTATGGGATATGTTGGCTGCCGGACCATTGAAGAGTTGCGGGAAAAGGCCCGGTTTATCAAAATCAGCGCGGCCGGTCTGCGTGAAAGCCATGCCCATGATGTGATCATCACAAAGGAAGCACCGAATTACAGTATCGAATAAAATATGATCGTATCTCCGCCATTGTATTGAGAAAAGACCATCAATCCTTTTTATCGAATTATATATTAATGTATGCCAGAAGATACTCCCGGTAAATTTGTTCATCTGCACGTCCATACCGAATACAGTCTTTTAGACGGTGCCATCCGAATTGACTCGCTGCTCCAGCGCGTCAAGGAGGACGGCATGACGGCAGTGGCAATCACCGATCACGGCACCATGTTCGGCGTGGTCGATTTTTATCAGAAAGCCCAAAAGGCCGGAATAAAACCGATCATTGGCTGTGAGTGTTATGTTGCGCCGCGCACGCTTCATGATAAAACGCCCCTGGACCATAAAGGGGTTTCGCATCTGGTCCTTTTGGCGGAAAACCAGGAAGGATATCAAAACCTTTGCGCGCTCGTCACTCAGGCCAGCCTTGAGGGGTTTTACCATCGCCCCCGGATTGATAAACAGTTGCTGGCAAAACATTGCAGCGGGTTAATCGGTTTGTCCGCCTGCCTGAAAGGCGAAATCCCGTCTTTGATCCGGGCCGGAAAAATTGAAGATGCCGATAAGGCTGCGAAATTTTATCTGAATTTGTTCGGGGAAAACAATTTTTTTCTGGAGGTGCAGAACAACGGCATTCCGGATCAGGAAATTGTCAACCGAGGCATCCTGGATATTCATAATCGTCTGGGTATACCGATAGTGGCAACCAATGATTGCCATTACTTGAATAAAACGGATGTCAAAGCACATGATGTGCTCCTGTGTGTCCAGACCGGCCGGACGGTGAATGATGACGGCCGTTTCAAGTTTCGAACCGACGCCCTGTATTTCAAACCCAGCCGGGAAATGATCGATGATTTTGCCGGTTACCCCGGTGCCATTGAAAACACGAAAGCCATTGCGGATCGATGCTATGTGGAATTTGATTTTGATACGTTTCATTTTCCCAAGTTCGATCTGAACTCCACGAAATCCGAAGCGGAAATTTTTGAAGATAAGGTCCGCAAAGGTTATGCCGAAAAAATTGACATTATGCGTCAAAAGAACCCGGGCATAGATGAAACCGTTTACAAAAAGCGGGTGGATTATGAAATCTCTGTCATCAATAATATGGGTTTTCCCGGTTATTTTCTAATTGTCGCTGATTTTATTGAATATTCAAAGAAAAAGGGGATCCCGGTGGGCCCCGGACGCGGGTCTGCGGCCGGCAGTCTGGTGGCGTATTCCCTGGGTATTACGGATCTGGATCCCATTGAACACGGGCTGATCTTTGAGCGGTTTTTAAATCCGAGCAGGAAAAGCATGCCGGATATTGACGTGGATTTCTGTATCAACGGCCGGGAGGATGTATATCATTATGTGGTGGACCGGTATGGCGGGAGCGATTATGTCGCCCAGATCATCACATTCGGAAAAATGAAAGCCCGGGCGGTGATCCGGGATGTGGGCCGCGCCCTGGACATCCCCCTGAGTGAAGTGGATGCCATTGCCAAATTGGTTCCCGAAGATCCG
>JAHECJ010000160.1 GCA_024641805.1 Desulfococcus sp. | reverse complement strand
TGTTTGGCTTCTTCCCGCATCCGGTCCACCTGTTCTGGAGTGCAGGTGCAGTAATAGGCGTTTCCGGATTCAATCAGCCGGTTCGTGTAATCTTTATATACATCAAACCGTTTTGACTGGAAATAAGGTCCTTCATCCCAGTCAATTCCCAGCCATTCCATTGCTTCAAAAATAGCATCCACGGATTCCTGGGTGGATCGCTGCACATCCGTATCTTCGATCCGCAGAATAAATCGTCCATTGGTATGCCGCGCATACAGCCAGTTGAAAATGGCTGTCCGGGCCCCGCCCAGATGCAGGTATCCTGTGGGACTGGGAGGGAATCGGGTAATGATTGTGTTGTTCATATCCTAAAACACCTTTAATATCAAAATATTACAATTATTTTTATGTTAAAAGCAATTCAATGCCTGATGCGTCTTGATTGTTCTGTCATCCCAGAAACCCGCATCGCTCATTTTTTTATTAAAATCATTTTTTAAAACTTTTGTTTAAAAAAAAATGATTGACGAATCCTCCGCATACTGGCAATCAATCGCCCAATGCCAAATTTCTAAAAATTTTCGACGCTAACACAAAAACAGAGTAAATACAAGGAACAAAATATAGGGTATCATCGAATTCCCTTGACAACATATGTGATTTAACATACTAGTTTTAAACATAAAAATTATTCTTTAACGAATAAATGATTATAAATTTCAATAATTTAGGAGTTAGTTATGGCAGTTCCAAAGCATAGAGTTTCAAAATCAAGACGTGACAAACGGCGGACACACCAAAAAACAGACGCACCCAGCGTTTCCAAATGTCCGGAATGCGGCGAAGCCAAACTTCCCCATTTCGCTTGCCCGGAATGCGGTGTATATAAAGGCCGAAACGTAATAGAAGCATCTGAATAATTTCATCAAACCTTATTATTCCCGGCATTGGAAATCAAAATCAATTGATATCCGACAGGGGACCGGTTTGCCTTCGGTTTTTCGGATATTTTTGTAAAATATGACCAGCGATATCAAACGGACGATTGTTGTTACCGGCGGTTCCAAAGGAATCGGGCGCGCCATATGCAAAGCGTTTGCCGCACCGGGTGTTGGGGTTTATTTTAACTTCAATTCCCCGGAAACCACCGGCTGGCAAACGGCTGAAGAAATCTCAGCAGCAGGCGGCATCCCAAAAGGGATGCGGGTTGATGTGGCTTCGGAAGCAGACGTCACCGGTTTTTTTAAAACGGTTTTAGATGAAACCGGCAGAATCGATGTTCTGATCAATAATGCGGGAATTACAAAAGACGGCCTCCTGCTCCGGATGAATGAAAAAGACTGGGACGATGTCATTCGTGTCAATTTAAAGGGCACCTTTAACTGCACGAAAGCGGCTGCGAAGGCGATGCTGAAACAGCGCTATGGCCGGATCATCAATATCACGTCCATTGCCGGAGTGGCGGGAAACCCCGGTCAGGCAAACTATGCGGCCTCAAAAGCAGGCATCATCGGCCTGACGAAGACAGCCGCCAGAGAGCTTGCCTCCCGCGGAATCACGGTAAACGCCATTGCCCCGGGGTTTATCCAAACCGATATGACCGCCGGGCTGTCGGAAAAGGCAGCATCGGATATTATTTCACAGATACCCCTGGCCCGTGCCGGAACACCGGAGGATATTGCCGGAGTTGCCTTTTTTTTAGCTTCCAGGCATGCGGACTATATTACCGGACAAGTTATTCATGTGAATGGTGGGATGTATATCTAAAAGAATGGAGAGACCTTTATGAAGATTGAAGACAAAGTGAAAAAAATTATCGCGGAAAAACTGGATGTTGACATCAGTGACGTGGTTCCGGAAGCATCGCTTATTGACGACCTTGGAGCGGATTCTCTTGCCATCGTCGAATTAATCATGAGTATTGAAGAAGAATTTGATATCGAAATCCCGGATGAAGACGCGGAAAAGCTGGCAACCGTTAAAGAAGCGATCGCTTACATCATCGAAAAAGCGTAAAAACCGTTTCATCGCCGTGTAAAATTGATCAAATATCAGGGACGAACAGGTTTATGAAAAACACATCACCGATTATCATGGGCAGCGACCATGCGGGTTATGCGTTAAAGGAATTCATCAAGGATTATCTGACCGCCTTAAATATTCAGATTGAAGACTGCGGCCCTTTTAACGAAGATTCGGTCGACTATTCGGATTTTGGCATTCAGGTGGCTCGAAAGATATCTTCCGGGGATTTTAAGCACGGAATTCTGGTTTGCGGAACCGGCCTGGGCATGTCCATGGTGGCAAACCGGTTTAAAAATGTCCGGGCCGCCCTGTGCAATGATCTTTTCTCGGCGACGATGAGCCGGCGTCATAATGATGCCAATATTCTTGTTTTGGGCGGACGGGTCATCGGCACGGAGCTTGCCAAAGAAATTGTGCGCGTTTGGCTTGAAACGCCGTTTGAAGGCGGAAGGCACCAGAGACGGATTCAAAAATTTGACACCATTAAAGACGGCAGCATTTGAGCACCCAATACGCTCTGAGGAGACTCTACTGTTGGACATTAAAGCAATTGAAACAATAGACCCGGAAATCGCGGATGCGATTTCCCGGGAATATGATAGGCAAAAAAATACACTGGAGCTGATTGCCTCTGAAAATATTGTCGGCCCGGCGGTCATGGCAGCCCAGGCATCCGTCATGACAAACAAATACGCGGAAGGATATCCGGGCAAGAGATACTATGGCGGTTGTGAGAATGTTGACATCGCAGAAACCAAAGCCATTGAGCGGGCCAAAGCCCTTTTTGGGTCGGAGTATGCCAATGTTCAGCCGCACTCCGGGTCACAGGCCAACATGGCCGTTTATTTCGCCCTCCTGAATCCTGGCGACACGGTATTAGGAATGAATCTGTCTCACGGCGGTCATCTGACCCACGGCGCGGCAGCCAGTTTTTCGGGCCGGTTCTTCAATTTTATTCACTATGGGGTAGCTAAGGAAACCGGAACCATTGACTATGAGCGCCTGGCCGAACTGGCAAAAGAACACCAGCCGAAAATGATCGTGGCCGGTGCCAGCGCCTACCCGAGATTTATCGATTTTCAAGCTTTCCGTGATATTGCCAAATCCGTAAACGCCTACCTGATGGTCGACATGGCGCACATTGCCGGCCTGGTTGCCGGCGGAGTTCACCCCTCACCGGTGCCCTATGCGGATATCGTCACCTCCACCACGCACAAAACCCTCCGGGGCCCCCGGGGCGGTTTGATTCTGTCCAGTGAAGAATTGGGGAAAAAATTAAACAAGGAAATCTTTCCCGGAATCCAGGGCGGTCCGCTGATGCACGTCATTGCGGCAAAAGCCGTGGCGTTCAAGCTGGCGCTATCCGACTCGTTCAAGCTGTACCAGCAGCAGGTTGTTAAAAATGCGGCCACTTTGGCAAATTTTTTAATGGATAACGGCATCCGGCTGGTATCCGGCGGAACCGACAACCACATGATGCTGGTTGACGTGAGCAGTTTAAATCTTACGGGAAAAGAAGCGGAGCGGAATCTGGAACACGCCGGTATCACCGTCAATAAAAACACGATTCCATTCGATATGCAAAGCCCGTTTGTGACCAGCGGTATTCGTATCGGAACGCCGGCGGTCACAACCCGGGGGATGAAGGAAGACGAGATGAAACGTATCGGCGGCTTTATTGTGGATGTCTTAAAACATCCGGATAATGACGAAGTGCTCCGCCGGGTTAAAAAAGAGGTCAATACCCTGTGCGCCGGTTTTCCGCTTTTTCAGGACAACGGTTAAGCCTGTGAAAAAAGACGACCGGTCAACATAAATTTCCGAAGGGACTATCGCCTATGACTGCGGAACACCGTCCGGCCTGGGAAGAATATTTCATGGACATTGCCATTCTGGTGGCAAAACGGTCCACCTGCCTGCGGCGGGCTGTCGGCGCATTGATCATCAAGGACAAACGGATACTTGCCACCGGCTATAACGGCGCTCCCAGCGGAATCCGCCACTGCGGGGAAGTCGGCTGCCTTCGTGAAACCATGAAGATTGAATCCGGTCAGCGGCATGAACTTTGCCGGGGCATCCATGCCGAACAGAATGCCATCATTCAGGCAGCTTATCATGGTGTCCAGATTAAAGACGCTACCCTTTACTGTACCAACCTCCCCTGTTCCATCTGCACCAAAATGATTATCAACGCGGGTATCAAAAAAATTTATTTTCGGGAGGGGTATGCGGATTCGCTCTCAAAGGACATGCTTGCGGAATCAAGCATAGAGGTTATACAACTCGGGAATTCTTAAAACTACATCACACACCCGTTGACCGGGATATAAAAGGATGGCAGAAAATGAAATGTCCCTATTGCCGCGATAACGACAACAAGGTCATCGATTCCAGACTCAGCAAGGACGGCAACGCGATTCGCCGGCGGCGCGAATGCCTGGCCTGTGAACGGCGATTCACCACCTACGAGCACATTGAAGATATCCCGCTAATGATTATCAAAAAGGATAAGCGCCGGGAAATTTTCAGCCGGGACAAGGTGCGGGCGGGTCTCCAGAAAGCCTGTGAAAAAAGGGAGATCAGCATGAATGTGATCGAGTCCTATATTAAAGAACTGGAAAGGGATCTGAGAGAATCGGAAGCCAAGGAAATTCCATCCACCATTATCGGGGAAAAAATGATGGCGTTTCTGCACGGCCTTGACAAAGTGGCCTATGTGCGGTTTGCTTCCGTGTACCGGGATTTCAAAGATGTCACCGATTTTGAAAATGAGCTTAAAACATTAAAATAACCCGCTGCGCCTGCAAACGATTTATTTATTTATTAATTTAATTAAAAAAGAATTAGGAATAACCATAAATGGTTTCGCAGAAAAATTTTGCGAAACCATTGTATTTTGGCCCATTGAAAATCATGAATGACCCTCAATTTATGAAAATCGCCCTGGAACTGGCAGCCAGAGGAAAGGGATATACCTCCCCGAATCCGGTGGTCGGAGCGGTTGTGGTCAGAGATGGCAAAATCGTCGGCCAGGGCTGGCATGAAAAAGTCGGCGGCCCCCATGCTGAGGTGAATGCAATTAACGACGCGGGCGACCTGGCTGAGGGGAGTACGATTTATGTGACACTGGAGCCCTGCAACCACCAGGGCCGAACCCCGCCCTGCACCCGAAAAATCTTGTCCGCCGGCATCAAACATGTGGTCATGGCGATGAAGGATCCGAATCCGGATGTGAGTGGAGGCGGCGCCGACTTTTTGATCCAAAACGGAATCTCCGTGGCGTCCGGTGTCTGCGAAGCTGATGCCCGCCGGTTAAACGAAAGTTTTATCAAGTATATTATCACAAAACGGCCGTTTGTGACGCTGAAATGCGCGGCAACACTGGATGGCCGGATTGCCTCCCGCACAGGAGACTCCAAATGGGTCACCGGGGAAGCCTCCCGAAAATTTGTGCATGAACTCCGTCATGAAACCGATGCGATTATGGTCGGGGTCAATACGGTAAAAACAGATAACCCCAGCCTGACAACCCGCCTGGAAGGCAAAAAAGGCGTAGACCCCATCCGGGTCATTTTGGATACACATCTGTCCATTCCGGAAAATTCAAAAATATTGCGGATCCCGTCAGGCTCTGATACGTTAATTATTACAGGTAATTCGAGACCTTCACCAAAACGGGACGCCCTTGAAAAAATGGGCGTTAAAGTTATTGATGCAACGCTTAATAAAGATGGCCGGATTGACCTGGATGCCCTGATGGCCCAGTTGGGGAAAAACGGCATCACCAGTCTCCTGATTGAAGGCGGCGCAAGGGTTGCCGCATCCGCGCTTCAGGCAAAAATTGTGGATAAG
>JAHECJ010000159.1 GCA_024641805.1 Desulfococcus sp. | reverse complement strand
TGTCAATACGGCGTTAAAATTCTCCGCAAAATGCTCATTTATAGATATAAACTCCGCTTTTTCGTCAAATTTTGCCTTGTCTTGACTGCGCTCATGACGTTTTTCAACAACCTGTTATAACCGGGAATCATCTCTTTCCTTCAGCCAGTCGGCAATCTGTGGCGCAAATTCCTTCTGGCATTTTGAGCTGACATAGATGCCGATATGGCCCGTGTCGAAACAGACATCGCGTGTGTCCGTGGAACCGACCTTATGGGTGATGAGCTCGCACGATTCCGGCGGAACCAGGTGGTCGTATTTCCCGTAAAAATTCAACACCGGCATGGTGATTTTCCGCAGATCGACCACTTCGCCATCAATTTCCAGTTTATTCTGGATCAGCAGATTTTTCTTGTAACAGTCATTTATAAACTGTTTAAACGTTGCGGCCGGCACATCCGGAGAGTCGAAAATCCATTTTTCCATGCGCACAAAATTTTCCACAAACTCCTTGTTGTCCATGTTTTTTAAAAACCCCACATACTTGTCGATCAACAGCCTTGCGGGGTTTAAGAGCAGGAATCCGAGATTCATCAGATCCCCCGGCATATTTCCGTAGGTCTCTCCCAGTTGGTCCGCATCCGTGTTTTTCATCCATATATTGAGCAGACCCTTATTGGTGTCAAAATTTGTGGGGGTGACGGTTAATACAAGGTTTTTGATTTTCTCCGGGTGAAGGGCTGAATAGATCACACAAAAAGTGCCTCCCATGCAGATGCCCATCAGATTAATCCGGGGTATATTATATTTTTTACAGATAAACTTCACGATGTTGTTAATATATCCGTTCACGTGATCGCCGATGGTCAGGTACTGGTCCTTTCTTGTCGGAAAACCCCAGTCGATCATGAAAATATCAATGCCGTTATTGAGCAGTGTTTTGACCACACTCCTGTCCGGCTGGAGATCCAGCATGGTTTCCCGGTTGATGAGCGCATATATAATCAGCAGAGGCGTTTTGAGCTCAATATGCTCGGGTGTGTAATGTTTGAGTTTGACCCGGTCTTCCTGGTAAACGATGTCGTAACTCGTAGTGGAGATTTCTGTTTTAAGCTGATGGGTTAATACGTCGACAGCTTTTCGGATTCTTGTTTTACTTGTTTTATGCTCTTCCGCAAGGTTCTTTAAGATAAGGTCAACCGGAATTCTGGTTTTTTCCATTTTTTGCCTCGTTTCATGGATTACCGGTTGCTCAGCTGATTCATCTGGTCCGTGAGTTCCCTGATCTGTTTTTTCATCATATAAAGTTCTCTATAGACGTCATCCATTTCTTTGTTTGTCGGAATCGGGAGCATTTTTAAAATCAGGTAAAGCACTTCGTCTTTTGATTTCCGGTAGTCTGATAGAGAATCAATGGTTTTTTTCAGGACTTCGGTATATTCAGCGGACTGGAGCAGTTTCATGTAATGGCCTTCCAGCATTTTAACCCACTCGTTGTAGAGCGCGTCGGAATCCTCAACAAAATCTTTGTGCCGCATCATTTCTTCAATTTCTGCCTGTATGATCCTGTTGGTTTTTTCAATCGGCACAAAAAAGAGGTAGATCAGTTCGCTGAGATAAGAATAATGGATATTGAACTTATCGATAAGCGCACTGATCCGCTCCAGATAAAACCTTGGAAGGCCAAGCTTGGGGACATAAATATATTTTTGGAATTCATACTCATAGAGTTTTCTTAATGATTCAAATATGCGATGGTCCAAATCGTCAAAATTGTAGGCTTTGGTATGCTCCCCGACCCTGGAAATACTGTTTAAAATATGCTGCTGAAATTCCAGTAAATTTTCCGATGAATCACCGGTGATCTGTGTTAACAATTCAAAGAACGTCACCATGGACTCCGAAACCGCTTCCCGGTTATCCTGCCGGGTCATCATTTGAACAAAAGAGTTTATGTTTTTGAAGCCGGTTTTCCAGATTTGATAAGTCCGGTATCTGTTTTTGAATGAATCTTCGTTGGAAGGGAGAGGATTCTTTTTATCCGTGGGTATTTGGGTGTCGGTGATGATTTTTGAAACTTCATCCCAGAAGCCGGTTGCCAGTTCCAGCCAGGAAAAAGCCGAGTGCTCCGATTCTCTACCTGCAATTGTTGGATCTTCCATACCGTTTCACCAAAAATGCATTTAGGAATAAAGACTTTTTAGTTTCCTGAGAATAACGGATTTGAGCAATTCATTGCCGCTACAGTGGGAAAATGCTTAAGGAGAACCGCGAAGGGGGGGGCTGAAAAAGTGAGGTTGAACTTTTCTGTATGATCAATCTTTAAATATGTGGGCAGGCAAGTGCAATAGTTATTTTTGTGTTTTATTTTTTCCATGGGGTTCGGAAAAAAGTTCCAGCGGATCGATATTCCTGAACGCTTTTTCCGCAAGGGTTGAAATATCCATCCCCATCTCAAGAAACGATTTTATCTGGTCATCCATGCCTTTCTTATATTCAAGATAATTCTCGATCGTTTTCTCAAGATATACTTCAAAAAATTCATGGAGGAGATTTTCGCCGTACTGAATGATTAAATGAAGCAGCGATACCGGCAGAGGAGTCGTCTCTTCTTTTGCCTTGTTCATAATAATCTGGGTTAAAATAAATGCGGTAACGTCTTCGCCGGTTTTGACATCAATGACTTCAATCCGGAAGCCATTTTTGATTGAATCTGAAACGTCTTTCAAGGAGACATAGATACTGTTTGTTGTGTCATACAGCCTTCTGTTCGGATATTTTTTAATGGTTATCATGCTGGCCACGCAGTTTATCCTTTCCCGGTTTTTTGAAATGTTAAAATACGGGCAAACATCAGATCGAATTATTTGGAAGACTTTCCGGAGCATTCATAAATTATAAGTGCCGCCTTAATAAACCTCACAAGCGGGACCCATGAGGCGTCATGATTGTCTGAATCCACTGAATTTTAATGCTACGGTGCAGCAAATAGGAAGTCAATACCGATTTCAACCATTTTAGTTTTTGGAGAATAATTTTTTTTATAAATAATTTCAGTAAAATATTTAGTAATTTTAAAATTCAAAGCCTTGTGTGCAGTGCAGTATTTTTCTCCTTGACAAAGTGTTTAGCGAGCCTAATATTTTGGTATACATTAAATGAATGTATTTGAAATCCAGATTCTCCTGCTGATTTTCTTTCCGCGTCGTCGGGATGTGTTTCTATGAAACGCTTGCGCAAACGGCGATCTTCCCCTGCACCAGAATGCGCCCTTATTATTCATTGGGATTTCTGACATGGCCATTGGATTTCAAAGTGATTTTCTTAATTTTTCTATAATGAAAAAAGGAGAGTGCAACATGGAGGCAGCAAAAATTGCAAAACAAATGATCGGCTTTCAAAAAACTTTTTTTGACAATTCTTTTAATGCCATGGTCATTGTTCAGGATCAAAGCGAAAATATCTTCAATGGCTTTATAAACCAGTTCCCCTGGATCACGAAGGATGGGAAAAAAACATGGAATGAAACACTTCAATTCGCGAAAAAAGCCCGGGATGATTTTAAAAAAGCAGTGGATGACGGGTATACCCGAATGGAAGAACTCTATGATTTTAAATAGGAAAATTTCTGCAAACGGCGGAGCTGTTAGATAGCGGAATCTGGCTATCCAGTTAAATTGATTGAAATTTTTAAAATTAAGGCGGGCATAATCAGACACGGTGGGCTGGATGACGGTGTTTGGTCTTAGCCACCACAAGACCGGTTGTCGTGTCGACCGGTAAAGCATGGCCTCATACTCGGACTTTTGGAAATGCGAAAGAGTGATGGGCGGGTGAAACAGTGAAATTTAAAATTAAAAGATCCTGACGCCGTCCATCCGGCGTCATGGATCATTTATTTTTTTGGGGAATGTCTATGTATAATGGTATTGTTGATTTAAATAATAGTTCCATGGACACCCTGTCAGAGGAATTGGCTTCGGGTTCAAAAACATTTGCGGATCATATGGATGCCGCCCAGAACCTTTTGACCGGGCTTTTGAAATATAACGGCGAATTTTCGACTCCTTTTTTCGTGGCCGCCGTTTATTTTCAGGCTGCCGAGGCATCGGCAGTCTTTAAGAACCTACCGGCAGACACGCTCCGTTCTTACGCGGAGCTGCTGAAGTTTAATCTGGATTTGTTATCGAGGTATTTGACCAGCAGCTTAAGCGCAATTGATGCATATAACCGTCAGGAACTGAATGCCTTTGTAGAGGCATTTTATAATACCTTTTTTGATCTGAAAGGAGAAAAATTAGATGAATTTGTCTCCCGCCAGACAAAGATGATTAAAAATGTTACAAAGAAATTGCCCCAGGCGATTTCAGATATCGAACCCGAATATGGTTTTCACTTTGAGCGAGGGGTGAATATCAAGTTTGCTGAAACCGATCGTTTTTTTTTATACCAGATTATGCCCACGGACCCTGAAATTAAAGTCCGTGAATACGGCAAGCCCCTGATTATCATCCCCCCATTTGTTCTCGGAAGTAATATCCTGGCATTTCTGCCGGGTGAAAAAAGAAGCTATGCACACAGTTTTGCCAATCAGGGCGTGCCGACATATATCCGGATTATGAAGGATATACAAACCACGCCGGCATTCCAGGTAATGACCAGAGAAGATGATGCCCGCGATACAAGGTTTTTCTGTGAAAAGGTCAGGAAAAAGCACGGGAAGATGGTGACCCTCAACGGATATTGCCAGGGCGGGTACACAGCGGTCTGCGATATCCTTTCCAATGAGCTGGACGGCTTGGTAGATGCATTGATAACCTGTGTTTCACCCATGGACGGCACCAGAAGCAAGGGGCTTGGCAATTTTCTTAAAGCGCTGCCGCCGCGATTTAATGATCTGATTTATGGAACCAAAACACTGCCAAATGGAAACCAGGTGGCTGACGGGAACCTGATGGGGTGGGTTTATAAATTAAAGAGTCTTGAAAAGGAAGCGCCAATGGTATCTTTTTTTCGGGATCTTTTAATGCTTGCGCCCGTCAATGGCAAGTCCCCGGAAATCAGCAAAACTGCCGCCTCCCTAAATTACTGGCTTCAAAAGGAGCGATCGGACCTTCCGCTTTCAATAACGGAAATGAGTTTTGCTTCTTACAATATACCGGTGACCGAAGATGGCACCCTGCCGGTGGAGATGTTCGGCAGAAAATTGAACTTTAAAGGGATTGCCGAGAAAAAAATTCCCTGGCTCATATGTTATGGTGAAAATGACGACCTGGTGGAAAAGGAAACTGCGCTGGCCCCGCTGGATTATATTGATGCGGAGGTCACACCGTTTCCAAAAGGGCATGTGGCGATTGCAACATCATGGTCGCACCCTGAATCGGAGTTTGCCCTGCATAAACGATTCGGGAAAAAGAATTATCGCGGTCCGGTAAGGTTCCAACTGGATCTGGAGGATGCGCTGGAAAAATCCGGTAGGCCCGTTTCCGCAACCCCCGAAAAATCAAGAGCGGCAAAAAGATCCGGTTCAGGACGGTCCAAGTCCGAAACGCCTGATAAAGTTGCTTCGGGGATGAGAACAAAAAAAGCGAAACCAGCGGCATCAAAAGTGAGAAGCAGGGCCGGCAGCGGCTCTCCGGGTAAAGCGGGCAGTAAGGGCGGGTCGCCGGTTGTTGAAGGGTAAATAAAATTTAATCGCGAAAAAAACAGATGACAGACAGGTGTTCATGCACGGACACCCGGATGTTCATCTCAAAGGGAGATAACAGCGATGATGGCAGCCGAGTCTTTAAAATGGGTCAATGATGCTTATGAATACTGGCGTGATTCCGCCGAACGGTCGATTCTTTTTTGGGATGCCATGCGCAAGCGCGGAAATAACTACATAGAGCACCTCAAAAGCGATCAGCCGCCGGT
>JAHECJ010000158.1 GCA_024641805.1 Desulfococcus sp. | reverse complement strand
TTCTGGGGTTTCGTTTGTTGAAATTCCGGCTTCGTTTAATATCCTGCGGGCACGGGCAGTCGTATCGCCACCCATCCATGCGACAAAAACAGGGATCTTTATCTGTTTCAAAGATGAACTTAGAAAGCGTGCAAATGCTTCTGGATCGTTGATAAATTGCGGGGAAAGAATGATCAGGATACCGTCAATGGAAGCTAAGGATGAAACGCATGAAATAATTTTTTCAAATATCTCCGGCGGCAATTCCGATCGGATGCAAATCGGGTTGCACCGGCTCCATCCTGGAGAAAGGATCTGGTCTATATGTGCAATGGCGGCATCGTCCAAAACGGCAGGCAAGACCCCACGGTCACGTAACGCATCAACCGCCATGATGCCGGGGGTTTTGCTGTCGCTGACGATAATAAGATCAGACCCTTTGGGCCGAACCTTTTTGCTGACCAGTTCGGCGCAATCAAAAAGACCTTCAACCGTTTCAACTCTGATAATGCCGGCTCGCTTGAACACGGCGTCATAAATAGAAATTTCATTCAAGGGATTCATGCCCGGTGTTTGCAGGATGCTGAATGCGGGCTGATGACGATTGGTTTTCAGCACGATGACCGGCTTGATCCGAGCTGCCGCGCGGGATGCGGATATAAAGTGGCGTAGATTTTTTAGCGTTTCGACATGCAGAAGGATCGCCCTGACTTTTGCATTGTGTGTCAGGTAATCGATGACATCGGCAAAATCGACGTCCATCATATCTCCCAAACCGATCAGAAAACTGATGCCGATTTTTTTGCTGACGGAAAGGTCCAGGATCGTCGCACAAATCGCACTGCTCTGGGAAACAATTGCCAATTCACCGTCAAATGCCGGCTGGTTTGCAAAGCCGGCATTCAGGCGTGCCATCGGGTTGAGAACACCCCATGAATGGGGGCCGATCAGCCTGACGTCAGCTGATTTTGCAGACGCAAGCATCTTGCGGCAAAGATCATGGCTTAAATCGGCCTCGCTAAGGATAATCATTCCGGCTGGTTTTATTTTTCCCAATAAAAGGATGGCTTCTGGTAAAGTCTTAGAGGGTGCCGACAGAATCCCTAAATCGACCGGCCCGTCAATGTCCACGATATCGGAACAGACATTGAGGCTGTTGACGCCTCTTCCTGGACAAACCGGGAAAATACGGCCTTTGTAGCCGGCGGATATAATATTATTGAGCACGATATCGGCCAACCGGGCTTCCGTATCGCCGGCGCCGAAAACCGCTATAGATTTGGGGAAGAATATCCTATGAAGATAGCGGGCATTCAACTTGGTGAAGCCTTAACATGATAAAATTTTGATCAGGAAGTTCCCTCACTGACGGCCAATGATATAGCGGTTCGGATCGACTTCACGCCGCAGAATCTGAAGCTCTCTTTCTGATGGAGGAGGCGTAATGCTCGTTTTTTCAGGGATGATCGGTTTAAAGCTCGAGTTTTCTAAAACATCAATTAGTTCAACCCCCTGATGAATCGACTCAATCATCATTTCCCTTGTTTCCGGATCAAATCCCATGACCGCCAGATTCGTAATGATTTTATAAGGACCGCTTCCGGCCGGAAGTCCCGCTTTTTCTCTTTCTCCCGGGCCGGTCAGGTATCCGGGAGAGGTTATAAAATCAACCTTTTCCACAAAACGGGTTTTATTCTGAACCGTGATGACCAGTGTTTGCCAGCAGAAAGACGCAAAATCATTCGCACCGCCGCTTCCCGGAAAACGGACTTTAGGCTTATGATAGTCACCGATAACGGTTGAATTGATGTTGCCGAATTTATCAATCTGGGCGCCTCCCAGAAAGGCATAATCCACCAGCCCCCGGCAGCAGGTTGTCATCATTTCATTCATTCCCGCTGCCATGATTCCCCGGAAAAATGTCCGTGAATCTCCCACGGAAATCGGCATTTGCGGAAGAAGCGGCGCCAATCCCCCGGCTTCGAAGATGATCACGAGATTCGGGGCGTTCACCTTTTGAGCCAGCATGGCTGCGGCACACGGAGCGCCCGTGCCCACAGCAACGGTTTTACCGTCTTCAAGAAATCTTGCCGCCGTGCATATCATCATCTCGATTTTATTATAGCCAGGTTCCATGGTATTTTCTCCCTGATGAATTATTGCGTGAATTGCGCTGACCCTGTTATATTTAACAAATGACCGTTCCACGAACCGCCGGATGGTTGTCCTGATGCCCGCCTATCGGTCCACGAGCGCTTCAAGTCTCCTGAGTTCTTTTAATTTTTTGATGCCGCCGCAGAGTTCCAGATATTCTTCAAAACTCGATACATCATAAATATATTTATTCAAAAATAGTTGAAATTCAGCAGGGTCTTTTTCTGTAGTGAGCCATTGCGACAGATGCGCTTCATCGGAAAAATATTCATACGCCATGTTCCCCGGATAACTTCCAAAAGGAACCTCCACCACGGCGTCCACCAGATAAAAGGGAATCACCGTCCGGGTAGGGTTGATCCGGATGGCATAACTGTCCACCAGGCGCTCAGCGGTAATGATTACGCGTTTGGCAGCCCTCGCCAGCTCTAAATCCGCGACGGAGATCCCCCTTATGTGGCAGTTGCCGTAAATATCTGCCTCATGCACGTGAATGGCAGCTACATCCGGCCATATGGCGGGCAGCGCGACGAACTTTTTGCCGGTAAAGGGGCATTCTATGACTTTGGCGCCTGACATCTTAAGGGTATCTGTTCCCAGCATATTTCGCGCGATGCCGAACGAGACACCCTCGGCCGCGGCCCTTAAACGGACGCAAAGGGCATAGTTAGTCCATTCGCATACTTCAATTTCTCCTGATTCCATCACCCGCCTGGCATTGGGGGACAGCCCGCGGGCTTCAAGACCTATAATATAGGCGATATCAATTTTTTTCAGGCAATGCCCGGCGCATAATAGTTGAAAATCATGGGTGGAGGTATGGCCCAGGAACCCCAGATTTTTTCGGCGCGCCCGCAGAATTTCGTGGAGAATGGCGGTTGGGATCCGGTTGGCTCCGAATCCACCGATGGCCAGATAACACCCATCCGGAATGAATTTCTCCACCGCCTCTTTTTCCGTCATCCGCTTGTCGGTCATGGCCCGTTGTTTTTTCTGAAAAAATTCACGGGCCTGGTCGGGGTCCGGGTCCATAAAAAGGGGGTTCTTTCCTTCCTGGAGGGTCTTCATCTTAGCACTCCTTATCGCATAAAGGTCAGGTATCTAAATTTTGAACTTGCAAAATTCGCGCCAAAACAAAAAGACCGTATCAAATATAGTTATTTGATATAATTGAATATTTGATGATGTAATATCGAGAAAATCGAAAAAGAGCTGAAAGAAGTGACCGTTTTTTTTACATGATGTAAAACATTTTATAATGGATATAATCCATTATTCATAATTTGATGGCCGTGTTTTTTGGGGAAAAGTGGTATTCGGAATGGCGTCAATTAGGTTGCTATTGTTGTTTTGATCAATATCCCTCCGTCAAGATACAGGGCTCAGGTTTCAGCAATGCGTTTCCTGTTTCACAAAAAAAGCGGTTTCCGACAGATTGTTTTCCGCGGCAATCGATTGCAGGATATTGTCATCCGGCCAGAAATCAAGGGGACAGACTCCGGCGGGGTTCCCGCCAAACACGTGGGTGGTAAATGCATCCACCTGGCAATAGGGAATTTTAAATGGCCGTTTCATTGGTAAATTTCCGGCCGACGGTTGGGCAGAAAATATCTCATTTTATGAGATCGAATTTTTTTAAGATCTTCTGATTGCAGATCAGCCATAATCATTTTTTCATCCATACCCGCATACGACTGAATAATTTCTCCGGCAGGGTTCAAAACAATCCCGACGCCGGGAAAAGAAAGACCTTTCCCGTTTTTCCCGCATTGATTGCATGCGATGATAAAGAGGCCGTTGTCATACGCCCGGGCCGGAAGATGACGCATCCAGGATTTGAATTTCTCATCCGGGGTGGTTCTGGGGGAGGCATGGGGAATAAAAATAACATCCGCACCCTTGAGGGCCATGGCGGTTGCAAGATCCGGGAAATGGGCGTCATAGCAGAGCTGTATCCCGAATTTGATCCCATGGCTTTCAAATACAGGAATGGCGTTCCCGGCGGTAAATAGTTCTTTTTCAGAGGGGCCTAAATGGACTTTTCGGTATGATCCGATTAACCCCTCCGGTGAGATGACCACATGCGTGGCATAAATATGTCCGTTGGAATCGGATTCCGCTAAGCCGGCGAGTATGGTAACGTTTTCATTTCTGGCGATCTTTTGAATAGCATGGGTGACGGGGCCGGGGATGGGCTCTGCAACATCTATGATTTCTTGCCGGACATGATATCCGGTGACTGCCATTTCCGGAAAGCAGACAATAGATGCTTTGTGTTTAGATGCTTTTCGGGACCACTCGTTTATCCGCTCGAGATTGTTGGCGGTTTCTCCGACTCTGGAATTGGAAATCACTGCCGCAATGCGTATATTTTTCATTTTATCCTAAAAAATGAATGAAGCGATGAGCGTACCGTCAAAGACTATAAATTAAAATGAGCCTTTATTTTAAAAACATGGGTGGCCGGGAGATTGATGATATCGGTGATTCCGGTTTTTAAAGAGATCTCCGCCAGATATTTTTCAATTAGTTCCATCGACGGCGCAATAAAAGTGAACCACACGTTATACTCGTTTTCCCTGACATAATTATGGGTGACACCGGTATAACGGTTCACCGTTTTGGCAAAAGTTTCAATTTTATTTTCCGGAACTTTCCCGGCGCACAGGGTGCTGACATAGCCGAGTTTGCCCGGAACAAAATTGCCGCCGATCCGCCGGATAATGCCGGTTGCCTTCAGCTGTTGCACCCGGCGGATGATCTCATCCTCGGTAAGATCGAATTCATCGGCAATAACTTCGTACGGCCGGGAAGATACGGGAAAGTCTGATTGGATCCGATTGAGTATCGCTTTATCTGTTGCGTCCATTATTTAATCTTTTATGAATTTAATATTAACCTGTCTTGTGCGCGGACCGTCAAATTCACAGAAATATATTCCCTGCCACGTACCTAAGGCAAGCCGGCCGCTTTCGACGGCAATTATTTCAGACGCCCCCACAATCGATGATTTGACATGCGCCGGTGAGTTCCCTTCCAGATGTTTGTAGTTGTTCTCCCAGGGAATAATCTTATTCAATACATTTAAAATATCAGACTGAACAGTCGGGTCGGCATTCTCATTGATGGTGATCCCGGCCGTGGTGTGAGGGACAAATAAAAAGCAAAGTCCGTTTCCAACGTCTTCAGCCGTGATTTTTTCCTGAACGGCACGGGTAATATCAATAAATTGTGTTTTATCCCGCGTTTTGACAGTCAGGGGTATCATCAGCGCCTCCCGTTCAATGCGTTCAATGAGATCGAAAGTGATATCATCGATTGATGCTGGAATTACACGTTACATCCGCCCACAGCCGGATGTTTCATGTTTGTTGCCATTTCAATGAAGCAATGATTTTGCAAAAAACACGGATTGAACATAAAAAGCCCTGCTGAAGCAGCAGGGCTTTTTAAAAAGCATAATCATAAATGGTATAAACGAATTATACGCATCCGGTCGGTTTGGGTAAGCCAGCCATTTTGCAAGCTCCTTTACCCGGCCCTGACGGGAATAATTCATAAATGTGCTTCAGTTTGAAACCGGTCAGTTTGGAAAGGATGCGGACCATTGGTGCAATACCGTTTTTCTTGTAGTAATCCTGTAAAACATTGATGACTTTCCAGTGTTCTTCCGTCAATTCATCAATACCTTCCTGTTTTTTTACATATTTTACCCAAGATTCATTATATGTGGCGAAATCTTCGATAAATCCATCTTCGTCTACATTAA